>JBATHN010000396.1:0-2496 GCA_049666885.1 Desulfobacterales bacterium | reverse complement strand
CCTTAAAGAAAAAATCTTCTTCCTCGGGAGAAAGGGCTGACGGGGTTTTGAAGGCAAACGAGAGAACCGCCGAGTCGACCTTGGGTCGCGGGAAGAAGCGGTTTGCGGTCACCTTTCCGACGGACTTAAGATCGGCACAGTACTGAATCATTACCGAAAGCCGACCGTAGTCCCTGCCGCCGGGGCCGGCCGTCAAGCGTTCGGCCAGTTCCATCTGGAACATCAGAACGGCACGCTTCACGGCTTCCCGAACTGAAATCAGCTGAACCAGGATTTGGGACGAGATATTGTAGGGCAGATTTCCGATGACCACCAGTCGATCGCCCGCCTCCGCCGCCAAGGCCCGGATATCGACCCGTAAGATATTCTTCTTCAGCAGGACGACATTATTTATCCCGTTAGCCATGAACTCTGCTTGCAAGAGGTCCGCCAGGCGGGCGTCCTTTTCGACTGCGACAATCCTGGCGGCCTGTCGGGCTGCCAGGAAAGTAAGGGCGCCGAGGCCGGCACCGATTTCAAGCACGACATCCCGCGATGAGATTGCCGCGGCTTGCACAATCATGGCCGCCATCGCGGGGTCGGTCAGAAAGTGTTGCCCGAGTCGCTTGTCTGCGCGTATGTTCCATGCCTGCAGAAGGGCCCTGGGTGACGTCATTCCCGACTCCTTTATCCTGCCAGTTGCCAAAGTCTTTAAGTCCTGCTCACCGTTGCATTGTAACCGTTCACAGGGTTGCAAAGTCCGATGCGCTTCAAACCACCTAATTGTAAACGTTTACAGGGTGCCACAGATGCAAGGCGTCGGGTGCGCAGACGTACTTTTGTACTTCAAGTGCCCGACAACAAAGCAGATGCGGTGCCCTGTGAACGCTTACGTTGCATTTAATCAGTTTGCACTCGGAAGATCAAGTTGCAAGGCATAGGAGGGTGGCTTGACTTTTTGGTGGTTAGTCATTACGATTACTCAAATTGTATATTGGCTAGAAAAGTAATTGCGTTTATTATTAACTACTTAGTTTTCAAACAGATGGAGATGAGTCATGCGACACAAAGGCAAGAGCGTCAGTTTCGATGCAATGGTGAAATTTTTTATGCACACTTACAACATTCCAACCAAAAAAGACGTCGACAAATTGATGAACAAGCTGGATCAAATCGAAAAACTGCTTAAATCGACGGGCGGAACCGCCAAACGTGGCCGTCAGACATCCATCAAGAACAATCGGGGCCCAAAAGTTAAAGGTCGCAGCGGTTCGACAGCCATCAACAAAGTATTTGAGGTAATAAAAGGGTTTAAAAAGGGGGCCGGACTGCCGGATATCAAGGAAAAAACCGGATTCGACGAAAAGAAGGTTCGCAACATCATTTTTCGCTTGAACAAAAACGGCGTAATCCAACGACAAAGCCGCGGGGTGTATGTGGCAAAGTAAATCTAACCTAAACTGATCGGTTCCGGGTTCTGGGTTCAAGGCTCAAAGGTTATAACCGAATAAAATTGAGAATAATTCGTACCAAGACCTGGGATAATCAACGTAACCCGTTGGGTGAAAAGATGTTAGAGTCCAATTGAAAGCAATCATCCATTGATCGCGGTTGAATAGGACTTTACAACCCTCATATGAAACTTAACGGTACGATACCCACTAGAAAAGTCGTCTATAGAGATACTATCCCGGGTATTGGGGTATTCAGAAAAGTAAAATTCCAAGCACCAAATTCCAAATAAATCTCAAATCTCAATATGCAAGGACCCAAACAGGTTTGTCATTTTGACTTTTGGTCATTGTGATTTATTTGTTATTTGCGATTTGGAATTTTTCACCGAAACGTAAATGTTTCCTCTTCGATCAAACTGTATGCTTACGGCCAGAGGCGTCACTGAACATTGAACCGCTCAACCTACGTCTATTTTTTTGGCTGGTCGATAAGGAAGAGCGAAGTATTTTTGAAGGGATTATAGAATGAGCGAAAGTAAAGATCCAACCAATCCCGAACTGCATCCAGGTGGACGTTGCGGGGGGTATGTCGTCAAACGGGTGGAGGAGATCCCGGAATCCAATTTTTTCTTCTACGAACTCGAACATGAACAGACCGGCGCCCGCCACATTCACATCAGCAGCGATGATCGTGAAAACACCTTCAGTGTGGCGTTCAAAACCGTACCAAAAGATTCCACCGGTGTGGCGCATATTCTCGAGCATACCGTTTTATGCGGCTCCGAAAAGTTTCCGGTGCGTGATCCGTTTTTCTCCATGCTGAAACGCAGCCTCAGCACATTCATGAACGCGTTTACTGCATCGGACTGGACCATGTACCCGTTTTCCACACAAAACCGCGCGGATTACGAAAACCTCATGGATGTCTATCTCGATGCAGCGTTTTTTCCAAATATCGAAGAATTGAGTTTCAAGCAGGAGGGGCATCGTTTGGAGATCGCCGGGGAGCGCGGCGGAAACGCTTCCTCGCCGAAGCTGGTTTACAAGGGGGTGGTGTACAACG
>JBATHN010000395.1:0-2420 GCA_049666885.1 Desulfobacterales bacterium | reverse complement strand
ACAATTCTTACCAAGACGTGTGATAATCAACAAAACCCGTTGGGTGAGAAGCTATTAGAGCCCAAATGAAAGCAAGCATCACGTGATTGCAGTTGAATAGGATTTTACAACCCTGAACCGTGAACGTTGAACCGCTCAACCTGTATCTATGAATCATGAGGGATCCCTATGGATCATCGTCAGGGACCATGCGAACCGAGCTGTCGTCGTCGATTTTCCAGCAGCGGACGAGGTGATCCGGAGCGACAGACCGCAACGGGAGATCCGCCTGCCGGCAGGCGGCGTCGCCTTTCGGACAAAAGTCCTGAAAAACGCAGCCTTCGGGTGGCGGACCCGCCACGACGCCGCCATCTTTCAGGTGAAAGTCCTCTTTTTGGTTGCGGTCGACATCCGGTATGGCCGCCAGCAGCGTTTGCGTGTAAGGGTGCTGCGGGTGGGCATAGAGTTCTTCGGCCGGTGCATACTCCATGATATAGCCCTTGTTCATGACGGCGACCTGATTGCAGAGATATCCTACCACGTTCAGGTCATGCGAAATGAAGAGGTAACTCAATCCAAGACGGTCCTGCAAGTCTTTTAACAAATTAATCACTTGGGCCTGAATGGAAACATCCAGGGCCGAAATCGGTTCGTCGCAGATGATCAGGGACGGATCGACGCTCAGTGCCCGGGCAATTCCGACCCGCTGTCGTTGGCCGCCGCTGAACTCATGCGGGTAACGCCCGGCACTCTCCGGCGACATGCCGACCATCTCCAGCAGCTCTGCGAGGCGGTCTTTGCGCCGCTGTCCCCGTGGTAGTCCGACGATACGCAGCCCCTCTTCGATCGACTGCCCGACCGTCATGCGGGGATTGAGCGATCCGTAAGGATCCTGAAAGACAATCTGCATCTGCTTGCGGTAGGGCTTCAGCTCTTTTTCCGTCAGCCGGCTGATATCGTCTTGTTGAAAGAAAATCAGGCCGTCATCGGGACGCAATAGCCGCATGATCATGCGGGCGACCGTGGATTTGCCGCAGCCGCTCTCTCCGACCAGGCCGAGGGTCTGGCCCTGCCGGATCTTGAAGTCGACCCCGTTGACGGCTTTTATCCATCCGGTGACCCGCAGAAAAAAACCGGAGCGGACCGGAAAATGCTTTTTCAGATCGCGGACCTCGAGGATGATGTTGTCTTCTGGGTTCGGGTTCATTGGCTTGATATCAACTCATCGGGTCATTTATGGTCGCGTGTGAAAAGGACCGGGCAACGGGCCTGGTGGCCGCCGCCGTAATCGCACATTTGAGGATACTGCTCCCGGCAGCCTTGTACGGCATGGGGGCAGCGCGGGTGAAAAGGACATCCCGGCGGTTTGTGGGCCGGGTCGGGCACGGCGCCGGGGATGCTATAGAGCCGCCGTCCTCTTTTGGCGCGCGTAGGCAGTGACGCCAGCAATCCCTGGGTGTAAGGGTGCTTCGCATCACCAAAGATGTGCCCGGTTTTACCCTGCTCGGCAATGATGCCCGCATACATGACGTAGACCCTATCGGCCACGGCCGATACGACCCCGAGGTCGTGGGTGATGTAGAGGACCGACATCCGGTGTTTCTGCTGCAGGGCGCCGAAGAGCTTCAAGATCTGGGCCTGAACGGTGACATCCAGCGCCGTGGTCGGTTCGTCGGCGATCACCAGTTCCGGGTTGCAGGCCAGGGCCATGGCGATCATGACCCTTTGGCGCTGTCCGCCGCTTAGTTCGTGTGGATAGGCGTTGAGGCGTTCTTCCGCAGAGGGGATCCCCACATCGGTCAAAAGCTGGACGCAGCGGGGGTGCAGGGCGTCTTCGTCTATTTTCTTGTGGATCCGAATGGCCTCTCCAATTTGGTCGCCGATTTTGAAAACCGGATTGAGGGAGGTGAGCGGCTCCTGGAAAACCATGGCGATGCGATTGCCTCGGATATGCTGCAGGTCCTCCTCTTCCAGCTGCAGCAGGTCTTTGCCGGCGAAAAGGATGCGCCCCCCCGCAATTTCGCCCGGCGGTTGGTTGATGAGGCCGAGAATGCTGAGGGCCGAGACGGTCTTGCCGCAACCGGATTCGCCCACCAGGCAGACGGTTTCTTCGCGTCCCACCTCGAAACTGACACCGTCGACGGCTTTCGCCACGCTCTTTTCGGCGCCGTGAAAGTGGACCTTGAGGTTCTCGACCGATAGAAGGATCTCTTTGTTCATTGTTCCGTTGAGCCGGTTGGGCCCGTTTAGTCCGTTGAGCCGGTTGAGCCCGTTGAGTCAGTTAATTAATCCCTTAAACCTTCCCGCTGAGTCAGGCGGGATGGTCCAAGCTATGCTATGCAGGTAGGTGAGTATAAACCGCCCAGCCTGTCCCGTTATCTGCGGGGCTTCGATCAGACGCAAAGATCGCAGAGAAAATTTTATTTTTCCTTTGCCGTTGA
>JBATHN010000394.1:0-6535 GCA_049666885.1 Desulfobacterales bacterium | reverse complement strand
ATCGACGGCTCCTTGATCGCCCGCACGGACCTTATCCTGGTTATGGAAAGACAGCAGGCCCGTTTTATTCGAAGCACGGCCCAGGTGGCCCCCGATGCCCTCCGACTGCTCGGCGAGTTCGCCGGCGGCGCGGGAACTCCTGAAATACACGATCCCTACGGTGGTTCGTTCGCGGTATATCGACACTGCGCCCAAATGATCCGTGGGTGTCTCGACGGTGTCATCGATTTTATCTGCTCGGAAGGGAAGGAATGACCGCTGCACGAGGCGCTGTCGCAATCCCCGTGCAGCGTTCTGTTAAACAGTGTCCGGGATGTGGATCAGAGTTTTTCTGCTTTCGAGGAGAGGTATTCGGCCACCCCATCGGCGGTCGGTTTCATACCGGTCTCACCCTTCTGCCAGCCGGCCGGGCAGACCTCGCCGTGCTCTTCGGTGAACTGCAGTGCGTCGACCATGCGCAACATTTCATCCACGTTTCGGCCCAAAGGCAGGTTGTTGACGACCTGGTGCTGCACGACGCCGTTCCTGTCGATCAGAAAGGAAGCCCGCAGGGCCACTCCATCGGGGTGTTCGATGCCGTAGGCACGGGTGATGGCATGGCTGATGTCGGCCACGATCGGAAATTTCACCGGGCCGATCCCGCCCTCGTTGACCGGGGTGTTACGCCAGGCAAAATGGGTGAACTGCGAGTCGATCGATATTCCCAAGACCTCGACCCCGCGTTCCTTGAACTGTTCGATCCGGTGGTCGTGCGCCAGGATCTCCGTCGGGCAGACAAAGGTGAAGTCGAGGGGCCAGAAAAAGAGAACCACATACTTTCCCTTCAGATCGGACAGCGTGAATTTTTCTTCGATAATGCCACTCGGCATGACGGCCGGTGCCGTAAAATCCGGGGCTTCCTTGGCAACGAGTACGCTCATTATCTTCTCCTTTGATAAAATTTCAATATCCAATGACCCAGAATGGGTTAAAGGGTTCACCGTTCCCCGTTCAGGGTTGAAGGATTGAAGCGATATAGGTTCAGAGGTTCACCGTTCCCCGTTCAGCCCAGCCGCTTTTCAAGCCAGCGGCTGGGTTGAACCCAGAACGCCGAACCCTGAACCCCTTTTCAATATGGTTCCGGGACCGGGTCTTTTCAAGGGTGGTCGAAAATTTAAGAGGTCCCGCAAAGGGTCAGCAGGGGCTGTTCCTGTGCACCGCAGCGACTGCAAGCGGCAACTGGCAATGATTCCCTATCGCAGGGGGTCAGGGTGACGCGGATGCAAGTGGCTTCAACAGCGGCATGAACTTGAGGTTGGCCTTGGGGAAGGGAAAGCCGGCCAATTCGTCGAGCTGCACCCAGCGGTGGTCCGTGGGCCCGTTCAGCGTCACCCTGCCGGATACGTATCGGCAGCTGTAGACGTCCATCACGATCTTGAAGTGGGTGTAGGCGTGCCTGATGCGGGTCAATTGGGAATCGATTTTGACCTTCAAGTTCACCTCCTCCTGGATTTCCCGCACGCACGCGTGCTGAGGCGTTTCGCCGTCCTTTACCCGACCGCCGGGAAACTCCCACAGCCCCCCCAGCAGCCCTTCCGGGCGGCGTCGCGTGATCAGGACCCGGTCGTTTTTAAAGACCACTCCCACGGCAACATGGTGCAGGGGGGTCGGCGATTTCTGCAGGCGTTTTGGAAACTCGCCGACCGTACCGTCACGCTCGGCCCGGCAGTGCACCTTCACCGGGCAGTCGCCGCAGGCCGGCTGGCGGGGTGTGCAGATCAGGGCCCCCAATTCCATCATGGCCTGGTTGAAAGTTCCCGGTTGCGACACATCGAGGAGCCTGTCCGCCGCTGCCTTGAAAATCTTGTGGTCGGCCGGCCGGTTGACCGGGGCCTCTATAGGCAGCAGCCGCGCCAGAACCCGTTTCACATTACCGTCGACGACCGCATACGGTTGGTCGAAGGCAATGCTCATGACGGCGGCGGCAATGTAGTCGCCGACGCCCGGCAGATTTCGAAAGGCGGTCACATCCGCGGGCACTACACTGCCGTGATGGTCCCGGACGATCCGGGCGGCCCGGTGCAGGTTGCGCGCACGGGCATAATATCCCAACCCTTCCCAGATCATCAACACGTCTTGCAGGTCGGCCCGGGCCAGGTCCTGCAGGTCAGGAAACCGTTCGATAAACCGTCGATAGTAGGGGAGAACCGTGTTGACGGTCGTCTGCTGCAGCATCACCTCGGAGATCCAGACCGGATATGGGTTTGTCGTGTTGCGCCAGGGCAGCGGCCGTCGATAGGCGCGATACCACGCAACCAGACGTCGACGCAGAAGCTGTGTTTCTTTTTCAGACAGCATCGCCTTCCCGCTCAAGATGGTGGTAGGGCGGCAGCGTCGTCAGGTGGGGGTCCTCGATCGGTCGACCGATCGTAAAGTGGTAGAGGCTCTGCCAGGTGTTGTCGGAGAGACCGGCCAGGTGGTGGACCGGGTCATCGAAAAAACAGCCGATGCCGGTCCCGCGCGCGCTCTGCGCTTCGGCTTCGAGGTAGAGCACCTGGCCGACCATTCCGGTTTCCCAGAACAGGTGGCGGTATCGATACGGTGTCGACCGCAGGGTTTCCTCGAAGTGCGCGATCATGCCAAGTGAAAATGCTGAAAAACCGGCGATTTCCTGGTGGCAGCTGACTTCGATGGCTTCGTGACGGACATCACCGCGTTTGAGGAGATACAGGGGCAGATCATCGGTTACCGGCTCCCACAGGAAATCAGATCGAAAGGCTTTGCGGAGAGCCTGAAGATCTTCGGGGGTGCGGCAGAAAAAGTAGAGTCCCCGCGGCAGAGGCGGGACGTTGTGGACGAACAGCAGCAGGTGGACCGCCGTGGCGCCGAGTTCGACGTCAAAGGGCGGACATTGGTTGCGCGGCAAAGTTTTATCGAGCAAGGCGAAGAAGCGTTCCCGGTCGATCGATCCGTCCGGGTCGAATGCGGTGGCGCTGCGTCGGCTGCGGATGATGTCGGCTGCCGTTAGGGGTGCCGGGGGGTAGGCGAAAAAAGGTTTGTCGCCATAGTCGCAACGGGCTTCCGCGGTGCGGGGCTTGCGGCAGTGTTCGGCCGTCCGATAGATGATCTGCCAGTCGACCCGGTTCGGGCTCAGGCGGTTCGGTTTTCCGGCAATTGTCAGATCGGCAAAGGTCCGTATCACCTCTTGCGGCAGCGTGCGGGAGACCGTTGGTCCATTTTGTTCCTGCACGAAGCAGACCAGATCGGGGTGCTCGGCTTCGAGCGGCTCCCAGGCTGTCCGGTCGAAGCCAAGCAGGGTTTCGATGTCGGCGTCAGACAGACCGTTCAGGCAGGTGAGTTTCCAGCCCTTGAGCGCGGCCGAAAAGCCCAGGGCCGCCAGCGCGTGACCGGCGTCATGGTTGCAGTATCTAAAGGCCCGTTCGCCATATTTCCAGGCTTCGCGCCAGAAAATGCTGCTCAAGGCCACCATGAAGCCGTCGGTGTTGAAATGGCCGGTGATCTGCCGCCACAGGTCGTGCGGAATGGCGGCCCGCTGTTCCAGGGCGTGCCGCAGCGGGTTGTAATGATAAAGGCCCGCCTCGAGCCCGTTCATTTCTGGCAGGATCAGATAGGCCTCTGTAGGATGCAGGTTTCCACTCGATGGGTTCATACGCAGCGACCAGCGACTGTTGCCATAGACTTTCCAGGCCGACAGGCCGAGCGAAAGCTCCAGGAATCCGGCCACGCTGGATAGACTGAACGCTTCTCCGCTCAGTGCCTGCCGCCGGTAGAGGGCCATGTGCTCGAAGGGCGGGTCCTGTGCTGCTAACGGCAACGGGATTGTGACGGCGCCTTCGAATACCCGGAACGGGTTCGGCTGGTTTTTCCAGTCCATGTACCCCGGCGAACGGGCGTAGCGGTTGACGTGATGCTTCGTCCGTTCGTGGTAACGGACGATCTCTTCGGCGGTTTTATCTACCATTGAGTGCCTTCAGTGCGTCCAGATGTTCTTGTAGAAAAAAAATCCGGTCAGCCGGCCCATGTAAAGGCTCACAGAGAAAAATTGTCATCCGGTTCAGTCCGGGCACGTTTCAATGGCCCGGATCAGTACGCGCATATGGGCCTTTTCCGCTTGGGCAACGGAGAGCAATGTGTCCCGCGCCTCCGGTTCCAGGGTCCGTTCGGCCAATGTCCGATAAAGATCGAGGGCGCTGTATTCGATGTGCAGCGCAAGTTCGATCAGGTTTAGGCAAGTCCGGTCCGTGAGGGACCTCACCCTATCGAGCACCGCTTCAAGTGTTTCACCACCCTCCAGGATGTCGCCGGAAAGACCGGCGAACAGGTCCTTGAATGCCGGCGGCTCGGCCCTGTGCGAAGCCCAGATCGCATAGATGGTTTGCGCGTGGGTGGTCTCAGCCTTGGCAAGCACCGCGAACGTCTCTGCAAAGGGCTCGTTGTTATGACGCTTGGCAACGGCTGCGTAGAATCGCCAGGCGCCTTTTTCGAGGTTCATGGCCGTGTGGAGCAGGTCGGTTATTCCCTTGGCGGTGTCGAAAACGCGAACTCTCGGGAACTCTGCAAGCGTCTGTCCATACCAGTTCATGATCCCGCCCGCCAGGTTGTATATGCCGTGTTTCGTCACCTCGGCGTCCAAAGCCAGGGTTGCAGCGGCCATGGAGCGTGCTCCGTTGCTGCAGTAGAAGATCAGGTCCTGGTCTGCGGGAAGGGCGTAGAGGCTGGATTCAAACTCGAGCAGGGGCACCAGAACAGCTCCCGGTATATGTCCGTGTCGGTATTCGGCCGGTTGCCGGACGTCGATGAGACGGTAGTGCTTTTCGATGTGCGTCTCCATGAATGCCTTGAGATCCTCGGCACTCAAGTTGACCGGACTGGAAATTTCCGTTCTGGTCATGCGCGTCCTCCGTGTCGCTTTCGATCCGTTGATTGCGGCGGCCGGCAGTTACCGGAGAGGGATTGTCGGCCGGGCGTCGATGGAATGCAGCAGGCCGTTTTGAGTAGACGCGGAATCGTCAACGATGACACAACCTGCCGATTATGGGCTTGTGCATCGGTAAGAAGGGGAGTTGCAACCGAGCAGGAAATAGAAAAGGGGCAACATCTCGAGGTGTTGCCCCTTAATTACCTTAGAAAATCAGACCTCGCAAGAACCGCCGGAGCCGCAGCCACCGCAGCCCGATTCGATTTTGATGTTGCTGGTCAGTCTGAAGCCGTAGTCGATGAAGTCTACTTTAACCGGTTGAGCTTTTTCGAGAAATTCTTTGTCGATGACATAGGTAAATCCGTCGACGGCTTTCACTTCATCGGTTTCTTTCGGCTCGTCCAGAGCCATTGCCAACGAAGGTCCTCCTCACCCGCCCTCATTTAAAAAGATCCGGATCGGAGAAACTTCTCGACCCTTGAAATATTCGCTTATCTGCCGCGTTGCCGCTTCTGTAACCTCAACCATTTTTGTCCTCCTTGCGTTTCATACCGAACTGCGCAATCGCATTTCGTTTAAATTATCAGCGATGGTAACTTAATTATACCGCTCGTATTTGTCAATCCGAAATATTCCCGGGGCGGGCCAGATAATCCGCGTACACCTTGCGGTCCCCCTCTGAAAAAAGAACGAATATGACTTTTTTGACGACCGTGTCGGTTCCCAGAAAGCGGATGGTGGTGTCGATTGCCACCCGGCAGGCTTTTTCGATCGGGTACCCGTAGACACCGCAGCTGATCGCGGGAAAAGCAACCTCTTCGGCACCATTTTGGGAAGCCAGAGCGAGGCTGTTCTCATAGCAGCGCGTCAGCAGCCCTTCGGCCTTCTCCGGTGTCGTGCTGTGATAAACCGGACCGACCGTGTGGATCACGAAGCGAGCCGGTAGATTGTAGCCTCCGGTAATGCGGGCTTCACCGGTCGGACAACCACCGATGGTGCGGCACTCCACCAGAAGCAGTGGTCCGGCAACCCGGTGGATGGCACCGTCGACACCACCGCCGCCCAACAGCGACGTGTTGGCGGCATTGACGATGGCATCGACGTTCAACCGCGTGATGTCGTCTCGACGAATGTCGATTCTGTCCCGAACTTCTGTGTTCATTCGCGGCCTCGTCATTTCGTCCTATTGTTACAGATCATACAGCTTTTCATCCCTTGCCGGTTGCGCTGTCGCCGAGAGGCCGCCGCTCGTTTTTTTGCTCGGCATCAAAAACGGGTCTTCACCTTCGAGCAGATCGCCCATCTCGGCTTCGATTTTATCCGGGTCTTCCCCCCGTTCCATGCGGCTCAGGGCTTCCTGCATTCCGTCACCGAGTTTCATGCCCGTCATGTCGGTCAGCTTGCGCATGAGGTTGGCGGCCTGGCGCGGATCGTCTTCGTTGATTTTTTCAGCCTCGCCGGCCAGCATGCCCATGGCCTGCTCCATTTTACTTTCGTCGAACGGCAGGTCGTCCGGGCCATCGTCCTCTTTGGCCTTGCCGGCGATGGCAAAGGCGGACATGCGGCGTTGAAGGTCCTTTTTATTGCATTTTGGGCACTTGGGTTTTTTGGTGGTGT
>JBATHN010000393.1:0-4181 GCA_049666885.1 Desulfobacterales bacterium | reverse complement strand
GACGGATGCTCACGGAACACGACCTGCCCGCGTGTAACGCTCAATTGCGCAAATGCCAATTGGGCCGGCAATTCGATGCTGAGCGACCAGTTTTTCTCACCGCTCGCAACTGTTTCAAGAAGCACGTCGGGCCCGCTCAAGTCGATGCTCAGGGTCAGCTTGCCGCGAATGAGATCAGCCAGTTTTAATCGTGCACCGACCCTTTTGACTGTGATCATTACGTCTTTCGATCCGCCGGGGGCATTGGCAAACGTCACATCGTCGATGAGAACACGGGCAGGAAAAATCCTCAGCTTCACCGGACCAACGATATCGAGACGGCGACCTGTCTGCTCCTGCACGGCCGCGCTTATGGATCGCCGCCAGTCAACGAGGTGCACGACAACCACGGCCGCGACAATGAGCACTATGACCGCTATCCCGGCCCATAGGGCGACACGAAGAACGGTTTTTACGGTGGAGCGGTTTTTATTCTGATTTTGCATGGCGGTCTACCTCTCTTAAACTCGGAAAACTAAGACCGAGAAATATTTATTGGTGCCCATCCACGATCTTTTAAAGACACTAACTATCCCGTTGGCAGGGTCAGAATCGGCGCTGCCCCTCCACCTGTAGGAGCGAGAACACGAAAAAGGGCAATGATCAGGCCGAGCGCTCGCTTGCTGTCGATATCTCTGTTTTCGATATAAAACCAGTGGTCCCGGTAACGTACGGCAGCAAACGTATTTATCGGTCGTTCCTTGCTGGAAAGCATACGGAAGGGGATCAACCCAGTTTCCCCTCCTTCAGGGGTTGGGATCCGGTAATCGATGACCCATCCATTCGCCAGGTGCTCAGGGGGCACAACCACGCCTTTGGCCATGAAGGCCATCATGGCTGATAGAGAGCGTGTCTGTATGGATATCTCGTCCTCTTTTACATCCGTCACATGATCCGTTATTTGAAAAGTGTTCCGATGAGGAGAAAGGTCTAGGAGGTCTTTGATTTCGGAAACCAAAGATTGGGTGGTTTGCGGAAGCGTTTCTGCGAATATAATAAAACTTTTCTTCTTACCGTCTTCTTCCATTTGACGCACTTCAAATGCCTCGATGTCGGCGAGCACTGTGAGTAGATTAATAACATTCTGGAATTTTTTCAACTTTTCAACATCCCGTTTATATTGCTCGGGAAGGTCGATAATACCGGGGGGAGGAATGGCTTCGAAGGACATGTTTTCCACAGCCCCAATGCGATTGACTCCAAGACGCATAAGAATATCCACCGACCACCCCTGCTGGGCAGCTGCAAACATCGTTGTAGAGGGAATCGCAGAAAGCATGCGTTCTGAAAATTCTCGCCCTTCGATTGGAATGTAGGTGATGGTCGGACGCTCTTCGTAATTCACGTTGGCTTCTGCGGCGACTGTATCCGCATCTCCGTCGAGATCAATGCTCGTTCCCACACCAGCACCCCCCTCATAGACGTATTGTGTAAGAATAGAACTAATAGAAAGAAAAAAAGGCTCTTCCAGATATCGAATGCGAGCGAGATTCAAAAGCATCTGATTGCGGGTAGAGTCAGATACCGCTTTGTTGTAGTTGAATTGATCCCGTGAGACCGTCCGTGGTCCGAAGGCGGAGCATCCGGACAGAACAATTAGCACGGCTATCAGCCGAAAACAGAGTTGCCGATAACGGCGAAGGTCCCGATCTCCTTTCGGCTGTGTGTTTTTTCTCATGGCTTTGTTTAAATTCGAGGTTGAGAAACTATGTTCTTTCATATATCAAATAAAGATTCCAAAATTCAGTTAACCGGGGGTATGTCCCATTCTTTAAATTCGACAGCGTCGAATGGAACCGGATGACCGGACACCCAGAGGACGGCCCTCAGGCCATCCGTAACGTACGGGTCGCCCGTGAGATTCTGCCGCGGCCGGGATAGCGGCGCTTCTCCGACACCGCCAATAAAGGCGAATTTCTCAAGCCCACCTGTGTACCACAGGTTCTGGATCAGGAAAATCCTGGCCTCGTCCACATCCGGATCGATCTTGTGGGTCGTGATGGTCTTGGTTGTGAACCGCACGCCGATATCGCGGCTGATCTGGCCGGCCCAGACCATTTTGCCCGCATAACGTATCGGTGCCAGCCAGATCCGGAGGTGGTTTCTTTCATGGATCGAGCCGCGGGCCTTTTGGAAGGCGGAATCTTGGGGCCGGCCGAAAACGTAAAGCGCACTGACGGGAGAGTAGCGGTAGCGACCACCGAAGAGAAAAGACATCGCCGTTTTCCAGAGTGATGCGCCGTATACGGTTTCCGTCTCATCCCATCCGGCACGAATCAAGGCGTAATAGACCTCTTTTGGATTACCAATGAAGACCAGATTCAGCGGGTCTCCTTTCTCCGCCCCTTTTTTGTCATAGGTACAGCAGGGGAGTTCTTGCAGAGCCTTTCTGAGGCCTTTCTCATCCAGGGTAACGACTTGGTCGGCGGGATAGAGTCGCTCGAAATCGACTTTATGGTGGTCGACTTTCAGGCCGGGCACGGCAATGAAAAATGTAAAAGTCTCGAGCGATTTGTCGTCGTTTATCACATCCACGTTGAAACTCTTGGTTCCCTGATCGAGGTTGGTGAACACAAAGCCGGATCGGATCGTTTCCGAAGATACGTATACCCTGACACCGTTCTTAAAAAAATGTCGGTTCAGCTCTTGCATGCCCTTTTTCGAATAACCGAATTCGAACTTGTAAGCGACCTCCAGCGGCGCGAAGTAATCGGGATCGATGCCATAGGGGAGAAACCAGACCGGCTCATTGCGGCTGTTGGCGATTTCGATCCACACCGGTTGAACCCCTTTGCTGTAAAGCGGGACGCCGAAGGCCGCCCGGCTTTCTTTTTCACTGAGGACGGCGGCATTTACGCGCACGCCGTTTTTCTGCTGTGTCTGAGCACGCTCCTGAAAGGGCACGGCGGCGATCGAGGGCGGCTTGAAGGTCGCACAGCCGCCGTGCACTAAAACCCAAGCGGTTACAAAAATGGCCACGCATATTTTCATGCGAATTTTCATTGATTCACTCGACTGACAAGTTATAAAGCCGTTTCAATTTTTTGGAGATTCGGATTTTGCGTCTGGGCCACTACATAAACGCAAAATCCGTCTCTATCGTTTATACGGATTTGATCTTTAACGTGATAATTCCCTGTAGCCCGCTACAGGGTCACCACATATTCCCTCTCCCTGGGGAGAGGGTTAGGGTGAGGGGATAAAGCCAAATGCTTTGATACTCTGCAGCTTGCTGCAGGGAGATTCATTCATCGATCCAGTGAACGATACCTTTCCGTTTATTCATATCTTGAACTTCTGCAGACCGCAAGAGACAGGCGGCAGCAGGATTACGTTTTTGACTTCCTTTCATCATTTGGTTTTACAGCGCTTCCCCTTACGGAAAATGTCGGCCATCGTGCCCTGATTTATATCGAGGCCTATTCCCTATCTCATGGACTCAGGGCCGGTGATGCCGTTATTGCCGCTAACGCCGCAGAGAACAACATGACCCTTGTTTCCAGCAATGCGAAGCATTTCAAGCCTGTCAAAGGATTAAAGCTAAAGGTCTTCAAGCCTTAACGTTAAAGCGTATCGCTGCGCAGGGTGAACGGTTTCGGGAGGCGCAGCCGCTGAGGGTCAGAACAACCACAAGCACCTTTAAATAGTTTCGTTGCCTTGACATCAAACCTTTGATGCGATAACATCAAACATCAGATGTAATTCGTTGATCGTTGCTACGAAATTTCACATAAGATTCCCTCATATTGATGGAGGTATTATGCGCACCACTGTTGATATTGAAGAAGATGTCCTCCTTGCGGCCAAGGAAATTGCCCGACAGCGAGGAAAGACACTCGGCCGGGTGTTGTCGGATTTGGCCAGGCAGTCATTGACGCGAAAGTCTCCCACATCCAAAAAGCACGGCCTGCCGCAGTTTCCGATCCAGCCGGATGCCGGTGTCGTAACCACGGAACTCGTTAACCAGCTGCGAGACGAATTGCCGTGACGATCTATCTTCTCGACATTAATTTGCTGCTTGCCCTGACGGATCCGATGCATGTCCATCATGAACTGTCGCATCAGTGGTTTGCTAAAAAGGGCCGGAAAGGCTGGGCGACGTGCCCTCTGACTGAAAACGGCTTTGTCCGCATCGCCAGCCA
>JBATHN010000392.1:0-6999 GCA_049666885.1 Desulfobacterales bacterium | reverse complement strand
ACGGGATGCATCGGCGTCTAAAATGTAAAGTTATTTTTGAGCGAGCCCTTAGGTCTGAATAACATCTTTATAAAACAGGAGAATCTATTATGGCGGCAGAAATGAAAACCATTGACGGCAATACGGCAGCGGCCCATGTGGCCTATGCCATGAGCGATGTGGCGACCCTTTACCCGATTACGCCGTCCACGCCCATGGGCGAAATAGCCGACGAATGGGCGGCCGGTGGACGCAAGAACATCTACGGCCAGACTTTATTCGTGCGCCAACTTCAATCGGAAGCCGGTGCGGCCGGTGCCATGCACGGCAGCCTGGCGGCCGGGGCGCTGACCTGTTCTTTTACCGCATCCCAGGGGCTTCTGTTGATGATCCCTAATATGTATAAAATGGCGGGAGAACTACTGCCCGGTGTGTTGCATGTGTCGGCCCGCGCCGTTGCCGCTCATGCGCTTTCGATTTTCGGCGACCACCAGGATGTCATGGCGGTGCGCCAGACCGGCTTTGCCCTGCTCGCATCGGCATCGGTACAGGAAGTCATGGACTTGGGGCTGGTGGCGCATCTTTGTGCCATTGAAGGACGGGTTCCCTTTCTGCATTTCTTCGACGGATTTCGCACCTCGCATGAGATCCAGAAGATCGAAATGATCGCCTACGACGATATGGCCGGTTTGGTGAACCGGGAAGCCGTGGCCGAATTCCGTGCCAGGGGCGCCAACCCGGAAAGGCCGGAACTAAGGGGCACGGCCCAGAACCCGGATATCTATTTCCAGGGACGCGAAGCCGTCAACCCGTATTACGCAAAAGTTCCTGCCATTGTCGGGCAATACTTGCAGAAGGTGGGCGATCTGACCGGCCGCCGGTACAACTTCTTTGATTATGTCGGGGACCCCCAGGCGGAGCGTGTCATCATTTCGATGGGGTCATCGTGTGAAACCATCGAAGAGGTGGTCAATTATCTGACCGCCAAGGGCGAAAAGGTGGGCCTGGTGAAGGTTCGCCTGTATCGTCCTTTTATTTCCGAGCTTCTCTTTGCCGCCATACCGGAATCGGCGGAACGTATAACGGTGCTGGATCGCACCAAAGAGCCGGGTGCCGTGGGGGATCCGCTCTACCTGGATGTATGCGCCGCCTATGTCGAAAGTGAAAAAAAGATGCCGCGGATTCTAAACGGCCGGTATGGTCTCGGTTCCAAAGAATTTAATCCCGGCATGGTTAAAGCGGTCTTTGACAACATGACCGCGGATACATCCAAAAAACATTTTACGGTGGGAATTGATGACGATGTGACGCACACCTCGCTGGCCGTCACCGAGGGATTCGACGTGGCGCCGGAGGGCACGGTCCAGTGCAAATTCTGGGGCCTGGGCGCCGACGGGACCGTAGGGGCCAACAAAAGCGCGATCAAGATCATCGGCGACAACACCGACATGTTTGCCCAGGCGTATTTTGCCTATGACTCCAAGAAATCCGGCGGGGTCACCATGTCGCATCTGCGCTTCGGCAAAACCCCGATCCGCTCGACGTATCTTATCGACGCGGCCGACTACATCGCCTGCCACAAAGACAGCTATGTCACTACCTATGACGTTCTGGAAGGCATCAAAGCCGGCGGAACCTTCCTGCTTAATTCTCCCTGGAGCCTGGCCGAGATGGAAGAAAAACTTCCGGCTTCGATGCGGCGCACCATCGCTGCCAAGAAGCTTAAATTCTACAATATCGATGCGGTCAAAATCGCCGGCGAAGTCGGCCTGGGGGGGCGGATCAACATGATTATGCAGACCGCTTTTTTCAAGCTGGCCAACGTCATCCCGGTCGAAGACGCCATCGCCTATCTCAAGGATCAGATCAAAAAGATGTTCGGCAAAAAGGGGGATGCGATCGTCAATATGAACGTCGCGGCCGTGGACAAAACCCTGGATAACCTGGTGGAAATCAAATACCCCGCCGCCTGGGCCGAGGCCCCGGATCAGCCCGGGCCGGCCGAAGACGAGCCGGAGTTCGTCACAAAGGTCTTGCGCCCCATGGTGGCCCAGCAGGGCGACAAGCTGCCGGTGAGCGCCTTTGCGCCGGACGGCATCTTCCCGGTGTCTACGACGCAGTATGAAAAACGGGGGGTTGCCTTTATGGTGCCGGAATGGGTCATGGACAACTGCATCCAGTGCAACCAGTGCGCCATGGTCTGTCCCCACGCCACCATCCGCCCCCTGCTGTTGACGGATGAAGAGGTGAAAGGGGCGCCGGCGGGGTTCGAGGCCAAAAAAGCCCTCGGCAAAGAACTCAAGGAATATCACTTCCGCATCCAGGTCTATCCCCTGGACTGCATGGGCTGCGGCAACTGCGCGGACATCTGCCCGGCCAAGAAGAAAGCCCTGGTGATGAAACCGCTGGACACCCAGACGGCACTCCAGGTGCCCTGTCAGCAGTATTCAGCAACCCTGCCGGTGCGGGATAATCTTCTGAAGCGATCCTCCGTCAAAGGCAGCCAGTTCTGCCGGCCGCTGCTCGAGTTCTCAGGGGCTTGCTCGGGATGCGGGGAGACGCCCTATGCCAAGCTCCTGACCCAGCTTTATGGCGAGCGGATGGTCATCGGCAATGCTACCGGCTGCAGTTCCATCTGGGGCGGCAGCGCACCGGCCATCCCTTACTGTGTCAATCAGGACGGGTTTGGCCCCACCTGGGGCAATTCGCTGTTTGAAGACGCGGCCGAATTTACTTACGGTATGTTTTTGGGCGCCCTTCAGCAGCGACGCAAATTGGAGGATCAAGCCAAGGAGGCCCTGGCGGCCGACACGGTGCCGCAGGAGGTCAAAGACGCCCTCTCCGGCTGGCTGGACAACATGCAGGATGCCGAGGAGTCCCGCAAATACGGCGACCGGCTCAAGGCGCTTCTGCCGGCCCACCGCGACAATCCGTTATTAAGTGAAATTGCGGCACTGTCCAAGCTGTTTACCAAGAAATCCTACTGGATTTTTGTCGGCGACGGTGCGGCCTATGACATCGGCTTCGGCGGCATCGATCATGTGCTGTCAACCGGCGAAGACATAAATGTCATCGTCTTCGACACCGAGGTGTATTCCAACACCGGTGGTCAGTCCTCCAAGGCGACGCCCACCGGCTCCGTGGCCAAATTTGCGGCTTCCGGCAAGAAAACCGCCAAAAAAGACCTGGGTGCCATTGCCATGTCCTACGGTTATGTCTACGTTGCTAATGTCGGCATGGGGGCCAACAAGCAGCAGCTCATAAAAGCGGTTACCGAAGCCGAATCCTATGACGGACCCTCGCTGATCATGTGTTACGCTCCCTGTATCAACCAGGGGATTAAAAGGGGCATGGGCAAAAGCCAGGAAGAGACCAAACTGGCCGTTCAGAGCGGTTATTGGCCGCTTTACCGGTATAACCCCGCACTGAAGGCCGAGGGTAAAAATCCCTTTTCCCTGGATTCCAAGCAACCCGATGGAAGCCTGCAGGAATTTTTAGCCGGTGAAGTCAGATACGCGTCCCTGAAAAAATCATTCCCGGATGAGGCCAAACGGCTCAATGCGCGCCTGGAAGAAGAATACAATGAGCGCTATGAAAACCTGAAGCGGCTGGCCGAAGAAAAACTCCCCGCCGAGGCGGCGGAAGAATCTGAATAGCGGGATTTCCATCGGTCATCCCATCGGCTGTACCGGCGCCCGCATCGTCCTGACCCTAATGGGCGAGATGGTGCGGAAGGAACATGACCTGGGCCTTGCCACCCTCTGCATCGGCGGCGGTCAGGGCATGGCCACGATTTTGGAAAAGGTATAGGGGGCATTTTATGGCAATCGGAAGTTATTGGGCAGACGATTATGTCCAAAAGAAAAAAAGCGTTCAAGAGGCCGTCGGTTCGGTTCGCTCGGGCCAGCGAATTTTTATCGGTTCTTATTGCGGCGAGCCCCAATGTCTGGTCAGGGGGCTTGCCGAGGCCGCCCCGCGCTTCAGCAATGTCGAGATTATTCGTCTGATGTCCCAAGAAACCACCCCCTTGTACTTGATCGCCAACAAAACCCAGGATCAAAGCCTGGGTATCCGGTCCTTTTATCTCGGATCGGCCAGGTCCGGTGGACTGGCAAGAAACATGCGCTTTTACACACCGGTGATCATGTCCGCGATACCCCAGCTCTTCACCAGCAGAAGGATTCCCCTCGATGTGGCCCTGGTCCAGGTCAGCCCGCCGGATGATTTTGGCTGGATGAGCCTGGGGGTTTCGGTGGACGTCACCCTGGCGGCCGCCCTTGCCGCCGACCGGGTGATTGCCCAGGTCAATACGAAGATGCCCATGGTGCTCGGCCGGAGTTTCATCCATGTCAATGATGTGGATGCCATCGTCGAGCACGATGAGGACCTTTTGACCATCTCTCCGGGTCCAAAGTCAGAGCCGGCCACACTCATCGGCCGGCATATCGCCCGCCTGATAGAGGATGGCTCGACCCTGCAGATCGGCCTGGATGCCGCCTCCCAGGCAACCGGCCTGGCCTTGTCGGACAAGAACGATCTGGGGATCCATTCACAGTTCCTCACCGAGGATATCATGCATCTGTATGCCAAGGGCGTTATCAATAACCGCAACAAAGGCTATAACAACGGCAAACTGGTCGCCAGTTGTGCCGTTGGAACACAAGCCCTGTATGAATTCCTGCATATCAATCCGGCGGTGGACTTTTATCCCACCGATTACGTCAATGACATCGATATCATCGCCCGTCACAACAAAATGGTTTCCATGAACGTGGCGCAGGGCATGGACCTGGCCGGTCAGGTTTCCTGCGATGCCGTGGCCTACACCCTTTTCGCCGGGGTTTCAGGCATTCCAGACTTTGTCAGGGGGTCGAACCGCTCCCCCGGCGGAAAATCAATCATCATGCTCCACTCGACCACTGATGACGGCAAAACCAGTCGGATCGTGCCGTTGCTGAACAATACGATCGTCACCGTTCCCAGAGACGACGTGCGCTATGTCGTAACGGAGTACGGGGTTGTCAATCTTTTCGGAAAAAGCACCCAGGAACGGGCGTTGGCCATGATCAGCATCGCCCACCCCGATTTTCGGGATGAGCTGATGCATAAAGCCAAACAATTGGGCATGATCGGTGCCGAACGGAGTTTAGGTGAATCGGTCCACGGCATCTATCCGGTTAAAATTGAGGAAACCATCGTCATTGACGGTGAAAAGATTATTTTGCGACCGGCGAAACCGGTTGACGAAAGAAGGATCCAGGAACACTTCTACCACCTGGATCGACAAGACATCGTTTCGCGATTCTTTCATGAAAAAAAACGCTTCGTACGCGATGATGTGGAAGGCATGAGCCAGATTGATTACATCCGCAATCTGACCATTGTCGCCGTTGTGGGAGAGTTCGGTTTTGGTCGCGTGGTGGGTGTTGGAGAGTATTATCTCGATGAAGCGAAAAATCTAGCGGAAATCGCCTTTTCGGTCAGCAAAGACTATCAGGGCAAGAGGCTCGGTCGGATTTTAATCCGCAAACTGGCCGAAGCCGCCCGGGAAAACGGCATCTTCGGCTTGTTTGCCATCACATCACCGCAAAACCAACGTATGATAAAGCTTTTCAAGACGTTGCCGTACAAAGTCGTTTCGGTTTTGGGGGATGACTTGCTGCTGAACTGCCGCTTTGATGAACCCGCCTGACGACGTCTCTGCCCTTACAGAATAGGAGAATTGCTCATGCACGCGCTCGATGCCATTTTCTCACCGCAATCGGTCGCCGTCGTCGGCGCATCGACCACACCCGGCAAGGTGGGACATGACATTTTCGCCAACATTTTACGCGGCGGCTACACCGGCACTCTTTATCCGGTCAATCCCAACGCCAAATCGATTTTATGTGTTCGGGCCTATCCGTCGGTAAAAGAGATACCCGATCGAGTGGATCTGGCCATGCTCATTCTTCCCCCCCGGCTGGCCCTTGAGGCCGTCAAAGAGGCGGCCGAATCGGGGGTTAAGGGGATTGTCATCGTTTCGGCCGGATTTCGTGAAGTGGGTGAGCGCGGCGCCGAGATCGAAAACCGGATCGTTTCGATCTGCAAAGAAGCGGCCATCCGGTTGGTAGGCCCCAACTGCCTGGGCGTCATCAATCCCCTGCCTGAGGTGCGGCTAAACGCCAGTTTTTCGGCGCGCATGCCAAAGCCTGGTAAAATCTCTTTTATATCCCAAAGCGGCGCCTTGTGTACGGCCGTTCTGGATTTTGCCGCCGACCGGGACTTCGGATTTTCAAAGTTTATCTCCATCGGCAACAAGGCCGACGTGGACGAGCTGGATCTGTTGCGCTATCTGCATGAGGACGCGAACACCGAGGTCATCATGATCTACCTGGAAGAACTGCGCCGGGGTCCGGAATTTGTCGAAACGGTAAAAGAAATTACGTCCGGCTATCGCAGAACGCCGGTGTTGGTGATCAAATCCGGCCGGACCATGGCCGGCGCGGCGGCGGCTGCCTCGCATACCGGTGCACTGGCCGGATCCGAAGCGGTTTACGATGCGATTTTCAAGCAGACCGGTATCATCCGTGCGGAGTCAATCCACGAGCTTTTTGATTTTGCGAGCGCCTTTGCCTATAAAGAGGAAAGCGCCCTCGGCAAACTGCGCCGTAAGGTCCCCCACGGTAACCGGGTGGCCATCATCACCAATGCCGGTGGACCGGGAATCGTGGCCACCGACGTGACGGTTTCATCCGGTCTCAGGCTGGCCCGTTTTCAGGAAGAAACCGTCGCGGCCCTCGCCAGCCATCTTCCCGAGACCGCCAATCTCAACAATCCGGTCGATGTCATCGGTGATGCTTCCCCGGATCGTTATGAAAATGCGCTGTCAGCGGTTATAAAGGACGAAGGCGTAGACGGGGCCTTGGTGATCTTAACGCCGCAGTCTATGACCAACGCGCTGGCCACCGCCGAAGCGATTGTGCGCGTGGCCAGGGGTTCCCAAAAACCGATCCTGTGCAGCTTCATGGGGATCGTCGA
>JBATHN010000391.1:0-16413 GCA_049666885.1 Desulfobacterales bacterium | reverse complement strand
GATCCTCTTTGAACAGTTCCAGCGCTTCGCGGTACTTTCCTTCATTGATCAGGGCAATGTAGCCCTGAATGCTTACATGCGCCGGGCAGGTGGCTTTGCAGGGGGCTGTGCCGCGTTTGCTGATGCCAAAGGCTCCCGGGATCGCCTGGGGGTATTGTTTGAAGATGGCTTTACGCTCGGACAGGCCTTCGTCGTATTCATTGGGCAGTGTGATGGGGCAAACTTTGGTGCACTCGCCACAGCTGGTGCATTTCGCCAAGTCCACAAAGCGGGGCTGCTGGTAGACGGTGGCACTGAAATTTCCGGGATTTCCCTTGAGATCAAGAAGTTCGGTGTTGGTGAGCAGTTCGATGTTCAGGTGCCGGCCGACCTCGACCAGTTTCGGCGAAATCACTCACATCGCACAGTCATTGGTGGGGAACGTCTTGTCGAGCTGGGACATGAGCCCCCCGATGGCTGACGACTTCTCGACAAGATAGACGTAATAACCCGATTCTGCCAGATCCAGTGCAGATTGCATACCGGCGATGCCGGCACCCACTACCATCACTGATCCGCTCTTCGTTCCGTTAGCTGATCCCATGTCGACTCCTTTTTTCGATTAACCCCGTTTTATCGGTGGGGAAAAATTGGTAACCGGCCAAAGTTGATGAACTCGCAAAAAGTCCGTCGAAGAAATTTCGACCGCAATATATAGAGTTTCAATGCTTATCGCTACCACTGTATAATGCGGTAGTTATTTAAAATTCTGACTTTTTACGAGATCATCAAAGTTAGCGTTTGCGGAAAAACAATCCTTTTAAGCCAAAGAGGTCTTATGCCATATCACCAAAAGTACTGTCAAGGCCTATGTATTTGAAAATTGCAATTCATACAGGGTCATGTTAACTCAATGGCGGAGACCAAACCGGCGCAACCGGCATTTAAGCGGAAGCGGGTGATGATGTCGGCCCGATATCCGGCGAAATGGTCCCGATTGCAGCGCGGCCTTAGGGCTCACTCAAAAATAACGTCCCATTTTTCGTGAACCCATAACTAGGAGGTTTTTCTGGATGGTAGATAGCCCGCGTGAATTTCCGCCCGATATTAAACCGCCGCCCATCAACATCGCCCTTATCGGTGGCGGGGATCTGTGTATCGAGCTGCTCGAAAAGACCACCTTCGACAGCGAGAAAGGCCCGGTCAATGCCCGAATACGGGCCGTGGCCGATGAAAATCCGCAGGCTCCCGGCATGCGGCTGGCCGCGAAACTGGGCCTGGAAACCGTGACGGATTACCATGATCTTTACAACCCACGGTATCGGATCCAGCTGATCGTCATTCTGATACCAGATCAAAACATCCTTCGAGATGTCCTTACGACCCGGCCGCCGCAGATTCGGATTCTCTCCCATGAGGTTTTCGAGCTGTTCTGGAAACCCATCAGCATTGAAGAAAAAAAACAGCGGGAACGCAACCACGAAGTCGAAACGATCTTGAACGGCATTCAGGACTTCATACTGGTTCTCAATCCGCAAATGGACATTATCGATGTCAATGAATCCTTTTTGAACAAAATGAACTACACCCGCGACCAGGTGATCGGCCACAAATGCTATGAGGTATTTCAAAGAGCCAATCTGCAATGCAACCGGGACGAGGTCGTTTGCCCCCTGAACCAGGCGATCCGAAACAATGGGCCCAGCCAGCGGACCATGACCCGGCGCGACAGCCAGGGCGAACTGCGGTATTTCGAGGTTTCCATTTATCCGATTTGGGAAAAACACGGCAGAATATCCAAATTCATCGAGATCAGCCGCGATGTCACCGATCGCAAAAAAGAGGAGGAAGAGCTCACCCGCCGTCTCGAACAGATGGTCGAAAAACGAACCCGTCAACTGGAGGAGACCCATGAAAAGCTGATCCATCAGGACAAAATGGCCTCACTGGGAAAACTCTCGGCTTCAGTCGTACACGAAATCAACAATCCCATCGCCGGGATCCTCAATATGATCCTGCTGATCAAACGAATCAACGAGGAAGAGAATATCACGCATCCGGAGATCGGTCGCTTCAATCGTTATCTGAGTTTGATGGAGACGGAAACGCGGCGGATCAGCCGCATCGTTTCAAACTTGCTGGCTTTTTCGCGACAGGCGAAGTTGGAGCAGGACCTGTTGGACGTCAACCGTCTGATCGAAAAGACCCTTATGTTGAACGCCAATCTCATCAAGATCAACAACATCAGGGTCGAGCAACAGCTCTCCTCCGACCTGACGCCGATTTTCGGCTCTGCGGATCAGCTCCAGCAGGTCTTTATGAACATTATTTCCAATGCGGTCGAGGCTATGGAAGCAAAAAAGGACGGCACACTGACGATTGAGACCCGTCAGGTGCCCGACCAAAAATCGATTCAGGTGATATTCAGAGATACCGGCGTCGGCATACCCGAGCACCATCGTCAACGGCTGTTCGAACCGTTTTTTACGACCAAGAAAAACGGCAAGGGTGTCGGGCTCGGGCTTTCCGTGGCTTACGGGATCATTCAGGAGCATGGCGGCACCGTGCAAGTAAGGTCGAAGCCCGGGGAAGGGACCGAATTTACGGTCGAACTTCCGCTGGAACATAAGCAAGGTTCGCAGAAAAAAGGTGGAGGCCGGGATGAGTGACACCAAAATCTTGATTGTCGACGATGAATTGATCATGCGTGAATCCCTGGCCGACTGGTTGGCGCGTGACGGTTACACGGTTGAGACGGCTGCCAGCGGTGAAGATGCGTTGGAAAAATTAAAAACCTCGCGTTTCGATATCATGCTGGTCGACATCAAGATGGGCGGCATGAGCGGGATGGAGGTTCTCAGGCGCGTCAAAACAGAGGATGCGGATGTTGCCATCGTGATGATCACGGCCTATGGATCCGTCTCGACGGCGATCGAAGCCATGAAAAACGGCGCTCACGACTATCTGCTCAAACCGTTCGATCCGAACGAGATGGGGATGTTGATCGAAAAAATCGTTTCGCAGCAGGCCCAAGTGCGGGAAAACATTTACTTGCGCGAAGCCTATAAGGAAAGTGCGCGTTTCGAAAGCATGATCGGGCAGTCGCGGGCCATGCAAGCGGTTTTCGACCTGATTCGCGATGTGGCCTCGACCGACACGACGATTCTGATCACCGGAGAGACCGGCACCGGCAAGGGGCTGGCCGCCAAGGCCATTCACTCCAGCGGTTCCCGTTCAGAAGGCCCGTTTGTGGCTGTCAACTGCGGCGCTATTCCCGAGCTTTTGATGGAGACCGAACTGTTCGGTCACCAGAAGGGGGCTTTTACCGATGCCAAGGAAACCAAAAAGGGGCGCTTGGAGCTGGCCCACGGCGGCACCCTTTTTCTGGATGAAATCGGCGAAATCGGCATGCGGATGCAGATTGACCTGCTACGTGTCCTGGAGGACCGTGTGTTTTACCGCGTGGGCGGCACCCAGCCGATGGAAGCAGACTTTCGCGTGATTGCCGCTTCAAACCGGGATCTGAAAGCCGCGATCAAGAAAGGAATCTTTCGGGAAGACCTGTATTATCGTCTGAACGTCATCGCATTTGAAATGCCGTCGCTGCGTGAGCGCAAGGAAGATATACCGCTTCTGGCCGACCACTTCCTGAACCGTTTTTCTCAGGAAACCAACAAACCGATGGACGGTATCAACCGGGAGGCGATGGATGAAATGATGCTCCACGATTGGCCCGGCAACGTCCGCGAACTCGAAAATGCCATCGAAAGGGCCCTTGTCATCGGAAAAGAGCGCAAGATCCGCGCAGAGGACTTGCCTTTTTTCTGCCAACAGAACATTCTTCTTCCGGCGAACGAGTCTCTCAAAGAGGTCGAGAAAGCTCACATCAGCCGGGTTCTCGACCAAAACCAATGGAACATTGCCCGCTGCGCGAAACTGCTTGATATTGACCGCTCGACCCTCTACAGCAAAATCAGACGCTATCGTCTACAGAAAACAAATTGATCTCCCGGCCCGAATACAGCATTCTCGTTGCCCCTATCGGAGAAATTGAACCCGTGCTATGCGAGTCGATCCGGTGCCGGATCGAGGATATCTATCGGCTTCGAAGCGAGGTGCAGTGCATTTTAAAGGACGTCGATTTTGCCTTCAATCCCGAGCGCCGGCAGTATCATTCGACCCCGATCCTGGCGCAGTTGGCGGCGGCTGCTCCTGTGCGGGCGTTAAAACTGGTCGCGATTACGCAAGTCGACCTTTTTATCCCGATCCTGACGCACGTTTACGGCGAGGCGCAATTGGGCGGCAAAGCCGCTATCATTTCGACATATCGACTGACGGATGAAAATCTTGCGGCCGGCAGCGACGCCTCGCTTCAAATCCGGGCTGCCAAAGAGGCTATTCACGAACTGGGTCACACCTTCAAGCTGCGCCACTGCCCCGAACACAGCTGCATCATGCACTATTGTCGCAGCATCAAGGATGTCGACCGAAAGTTGAATCAACTTTGCCGGCACTGCAAGGTCATGCTGCACGATGAGCTGAAGTGTTTGGGGTTAAAACAAGAGGTGCCTTAGAAGAGGGTTTACGCTCTCCCCAGATTTCCCTTTCCGTTTGGTAACACCGAGTCTCGATCGAGGCCACAAACGATTCCGGAGGCAATTCTTTTTATTTGCCGGTCAGCCATGCTATCACATCATTTTTCTTGGGAACCTTGCCCACGGATTTGACGTCTCCGTTGACGACGACCGCCGGAGTCACGAAAACCCCGTACCGTGTAATTTCCTTGATGTCGGTGACATGATCGACCATTGCATCGACGTTTGTCTCTGAAACCACCTCTTTGACGATTTTTTCGGTTTCGCGGCATTTTTTACACCCGGGTCCGAGCACCTTGATCTCCATATTTTTCTCCTCAAATTGAAATGTCCGTTGGTGAGTGCCCTCTTAGGGTCACGGTAAGAAATAATTCCAAAAGATTGTGCCGGATTTGGGTTCGTCTACAAGGCACATCCAGCGGCACATATCGAGATACGTGTCGTTAGATGCAACGCAGCAGGCGGGCCAAAGGACAAGCAAGATGCGGAATTATTTTTTTTCTAAAGCCCTTATACAAGAAGGTTAAACAAGTAGCCGACCAAGAGGATCCCAAGGCCGACGACCCCTATGAAAGTTGCAATGAGGCGCGGCTTGAGAACTTTACGCAAAATGATAATTTCCGGGAGGGACAGGGCGATCACCGACATCATGAATGCCAAAACCGTACCCAGAGCGGCACCTTTTTCAAGCAGGGCATGCACCACAGGGATGATGCCTGCCGCGTTGGAATACATGGGAATACCGATCAATACCGACAACGGCACCGACCACCAGGCCGATTTTCCCATAAAACCTGCCATGATCCCTTCGGGCACGTATCCGTGAATACCGGCGCCAACCGCGATACCCAAAACGACATATATCCAGACCCTTCCGACGATGTCGCGCATGGCTTCAAAGCCACAGCGAATCCGGTCCGCCCAATTTTTCTGGGGCTCTGTGACGCTGTTGTCGCCCGCCTGGATTTGAAACACCCACTCTTCGAGATGTTTTTCCATGTGCATTCGGCCGATAATCCAGCCGGATAAGATGGCGATGACAAGTCCCATGCCGAGATAGATGGCCGCGACCTTCCACCCAAACAAACCGTACAAGAGCACCACGGCAATCTCGTTGACCATGGGGGCCGAGATGAGAAATGAAAAGGTCACGCCGAGCGGCACGCCCGTGGTGACGAAGCCGAGAAAAAGAGGCACTGCCGAGCAGGAACAAAATGGCGTGACGATCCCGAGCATCGCCGCAAGAACGTTACCGTACGATTCTCGCTTTCCGGCCAGTATCGCGCGGGTGCGTTCTGGTGTAAAAAACGAGCGGACGATGCCCACACCGAAGACCACGAGTGTCAGCAGCAGGAGCACCTTGGGCACTTCGTATATAAAAAAGGCAATGGCGCCGCCGAGGTGACTGGCCTCCGGAAGTTTGAACAGTCTTAGCAGGCCATCCGTGGCAAGATCGGCAATGGGTGACAAATTCAGGTAGATAAACCACCAGGCTGCAAGTAAGGGGATACAGATGAAGAGGTACTTACCTGTCAACGATCTGCCATTTGAGCCATAATTCGGGTTGGACGTCAGACCCTCTTTTCCGGTCGAGCAACACTTTGTATTTTCAAGCATTTTCATTCTCAGGGCTCCTTTGTACTCCGGTAAATTTTATCTGGTGCCCATCTACGGTTTCATTATATGCACAGGTAAGTTTCCGATCCAGAAATGTGCAATTTTCTGCAAGTTCAAGGAAATCGATGGAATTGCGCGGAGGCGTACTCGTGTAAGACGCACAAGCGATTCCGCCGATTGACGCCGACCTGTCCCGAAGCAGGCGGGGAATTGCGGGAAAGGGCCATTTATGAACGGAAACCATCTATGTTTCGTCATATAGCGATACGATAGTGTTAAAAAAATTTATTTGCAGATGAATTCCCGGCGAATTTCCGGCAGTCGATTCAAGAGCGCCTCTACTTCTGGGTCGTCTTCCAACCAGTGCCGCAGGTTTCCGAGCAGACTGGCCACGTACTGATTTTTCGCGCCATCCGCCAATCGATAGTTGACCCACAAGCCATCTTTCGAATAAGTTATCATACCTGCTTCTTCGATTATTTTCAAATGTTTGCTTACCGTAGATTGGGCTAACCCCAGTGCCCCCTGTAGTTCGCACACGCACATCACCCGACGCTGAAGCATCTTTATCATTTTAACCCGGTTTGGGTCGGACAGTGCCTTCATGACCTTGATGAACGTTCGCATGGCATCTCCTCAGATCGCGCCCATCGATGCATCGTGGACGCACGCCGATGTTTTCCACGTCATAAGAGGATAAGCGTTAAATCGATATAAATGAATATAAAGGTTCGCCAGACTGGTGTCAATACAAAATTTTGCCCCAACGTTGGGGTTTAGCTTGTGTCCATCCACGGCTTCTTTAAGGGCACTGGTCAGTTTTCGATCCAGAAATGTGCAATTTTCTGCAAGATCAAGGAAATCAGCGGCATTGCGCGGAGGCGTAACCGTGTACGTCGCACAGCGATTTCGCAGATTGACGCCGAAATTGCAAAAAAGGGCCATTTGTGGACGGAAAACAGCTTTATAGGGTCGGTATATGAGGGAGAATTTCTTGGCGTTCTCCAAGAGGGTCTTCACTGGAGGTATCGGCGATTTAACCCGCAAATAAGATCGATTTTATCCGTCAACGGGCCTAACGGGCCTAACCGGCTCAACCGACACAACCGTGTGGCCCCTCCGCCCGGACGAACGGTTTCGAAAGACGGCTGAAACTCGCCGTTAACGGGCTAAGCCCGGACCGGTCCCGTCATCAGATAATGAGTTTGGATGCAGCTTAAAGGTCGAGCCTTCCAAGCGTCATCGGCAAAGGGTCCGGTCTAAGATCCCGTAAGCGACTCGGACAGTCAGCTGCTTCCCGCAACCGTTCATCCGGACTCCGGCGCATCATTTTCATGCACCGTGGTGGTCTGAAGAGCCATCAATGTTTTGCATGAATTGAATTCGATGGATTTCATTTTTTCGTGAATGGAAATTTAACCACGACTTTTGTCCCTTTCCCTTCTTTGGACGTGATACGCATTTTGCCACCCAGTAAATTGGCTCTTTCGCGCATGCTCATAAGCCCCATTCGTTTTTCAAGAACCGTTTCACGCATACGCTTCTGGATTTCAAAACCTTTTCCATCGTCTTCCATCCGAAGGATAATGCTGGGATAGGCCGCTACCAGCTTTAGACAGGCATTCTTGGCCTCGGCGTGTCTGCAGATATTGTTCAGGCCCTCTTGCACGATACGATACAAATTAATTTGAGTATTGGAATCAATCTTCAACTTTTCGATACCCGCCGAATGGAATCCGATGTCGATCGCGTGGTGTTCGGCGTATTCATCACAGAGCATCTCCAAAGCGACCGCAATGCCCATTTCATCTAATCCGGCCGGATGAAGGTCATATGAAATTTTACGGACGCTTCGTATGCTTTCCTCTAATATCTGTAATATCTTTGATACCTTGAGCGTTTGGGAACGAACTGTTGTCGGTGTATCGCAAAAAAGCGTTTCGATGGCAATCTTCAACGATGCGAGATCTTGAGCAACTTTGTCGTGTAAGTCACGAGAGATTCTATGCCGTTCCCTTTCTTGGATCCGTATCAGTTCCCTGCTCAGCGACTTTATGCTTTCCTCGGACCGATGGCGTTCAACATTTCGGCTCACATGCTCCGCTATAGCCTCTATCAGCAGTCTTTCTTCAGCGATGAAAGGCCCCTCGTCGCGTTGCGGCATTTCTTTCAAATAGAATACCTCTACGAGTCCAATCTGCTCTTGATTGAGAATAATTTCGCAAGATTGCTTCCAGGATGTTTCTTTGAAGTTCAGAGTCCTAAATTCCTTGCCCTCCAAGATTATCCGGGCACAGGTCATTTCCGGATATTGCCAGGCAGGCGGGATGAGGGTTACCACGCCTTGGATGTTTTCCGCCAAACTCACATGCGGTTTATATCCAAGGGCAGAGATACTATATAGACAATTCAGTTCCTTGACGCGCTCTTTAACCCGCTCCTCTAAAGTTTCATTCAATTCTTTAAGAAAGGCTTCACTTTCACGCAATTTCTCCTCGGCTTGTTTTCGCTCGGTAATATCGACAAACGATCCGACCAATCCATTGACGTTACCTTTTTCGTCAAGGAAGACGTCCTTGCTGAAAATGACTGAACGGTCAGTCCCGTTTTTATCCTTCACGACGAATTCGTAGGTCTGGTGCTCTAAATCGTGCATCACCTCGAGATCTTTTTGGTGGTACATCTTGGCATGCTCACTCGGCCACACCTCATGGACCTTTTTACCTTTTATCTCTCCGGGGGTTACACCGATGATTTCGGTAAACGCTTTGTTGCAGCCCAGGTAGCGGCCTTCTGCATCCTTGAAAAATACGGGAATCGGAACGGCTGAAAGCAAAGATTCCGTAAACTGCAAACTTCTGTTGAGCTCCGCTTCAACGTGTTGTAGTCTCTGAATTTCAGCTTCCATTTCTTTTAGACTGCTTTTCGGTTGCTTGCGCGTGGTTTTTTGACACATTTTCTTCTTCCGAGATGAAAAATTGCAGCGATAGAGAAAGTGATAGAGACGTGGATGAGAAGGAGGGTAGGGCAAACCGCAGCTTCAGCATACTGATTCAAACTGTAACTGAAAAAAACCTAATACGACACGCTATTTTTTGTCAAGGATTATGGGTGGGAATTTGAGTGTCGACTTGTGCTTGCAGATAATTCGCAGAGGAGATTTTTTTTGAGAGGCGTATGCCCAAATTGTTTTCAATCACGAGCGCAGAAAAATCTGCGCGAGTTTTTCCCAGTCGAGCTGCGGCAGTTTGCCATAGATGTCCGATGTCAAACGACCACCGTCGGCGGCCAGCGGTCCGGCCGTTTCTTCGATGACCTGGTAGAGGCGTTCGATTTCCTTTTCGAAAAAAGCTGCCGCTTCATTGCTGATCATTAGATGCTTCAAATCCCGGCGCAAGTCGGCGGCATGGACCCGAACGAGCCAGTTATCCGTGTACGCATTGCGATCGAAGGCTTTCGCATCCCCGAACATCGATGGGTTGGTCGCCGTGATGACCCCGCTGATCGGTGAAAGGACCCGGGCCGTCTTGTCGCCACGGGTCAAGCCGATATCCGGATGCTCCCGCTCTAATTTTTGACCCAGCAACGGTGTGTCGATTCGTAAAGAAGGGCCGAAGGTGCGGGCGGCAAATTCATCCAGGCCGACCCGCACGGTATTTTCCTCTTCGAGTTTGACCCAGGCATGGCCGCGGTGCAGGTAGTATCCCTGGGGGATCTTGAAGCCCTCGATATCGAGTTCGTTCACCGGTTTGACCACCGCATGGACCGTAAACTGATCATAGAAGTATTGATCGAATTCACAGTCGGAACAGCTGTAGTCATGCGTGCAGGCTCTGAATTCAATGCGTCCTTTCAGCGAATGCAGGCAGGGCCTTTTCCAGGGCGGCAGCTCCCTGAGCCGTTCCTTCCAAGAGACGATGCCTGCCCGCCGGCCTGGCGGCGTGATCCCCTGTGCCCGCATTTTGCGGTTCTCGCGGGCCGCCTGTCGCATCCTTTTGTCGTAGCGGCAGGCCGTGCACTGATAATTGAGGCGGCAAGACTTGCGGGGCACGACACCTGCCTGCATCCAGATGCAGGCAGGCGGTGTTTCCTCGTTGGCGGTGTTGGGCGGTGTTGTTTTTGTCTTCATTTTCCGTGAATCGTGCCAAAATGGGTTCGTAGTGCCTGAAGCTATCGACGTCTACCCGTGAATCAGAAACGGTGTCATGCTGTTTCGGTATATCTCCTCTTCAGGCACTGCATGGTTTGGTGTGTCGCCGTGATCAGGTTCTCAGGAATGTTTTTGTTAATTTGTTCCAGCCCAGATCGGGCAGATTGCCATAGACATCCTCCTGCAGATAGCCACCGTCGGCTGCCAGCGGACCGGCAGTATCCTCGATCATGGCCTCCAGTGTCCGGACCTCGGTGTTCATCCATTCGAGGCTTCCGGCATCGGACATGAGCTGTTTGACCGTGCCCTTGATGTTGGGAGTCCGAACCATGAACAACCATCCGTCGCCGTAAGGCTCGCGGTTGGCGATGCCTGGGTTTTCCAGCACGTTGGTGTTGACCTCGACGATAACCCCGTTGATTGGAGAAAGGACATCCGCCAGGTTGTCTTTTCGCTTGAGCCCCCAGCCGACACGACCCTGGTCCAGTTCCTTCCCCATCAGCGGCAGATCGAGTGCATCGGCCCGACCCAGCAGTTTGAGGGCAAAATCGTCCAGGCCGACACGGATGTAGCCGCCGCTTTCAATCCGGGCCCATGTGTGCCCGTTGTGGAAGTAGTAGTCCATCGGGACATCGAACCCCTTGACGGCCTGAATTTCGTGCGGCAGGCTTTTGGTCTTAGGCGTCCAGACATCCTCGAAAAACTGGTCGAAATCACAGGATGCACATTGGTAATCGTAGGCGCACGCCCGCTTTGAGATGCGATTGGTTAAACTGTGTCGGCAGACTCTTTCCAGCGCGGGCCTCGTGCGCATGGCATCCTGCCAGCTCACCTGTTTACCCTTTTCCACCTGCAAGCGCATCCCAAGGTCATATTTACAGGTCGTGCAGTCATAGTAGTTGTTGCAGTTTTTATGTTCGACGACACCGGCCTGCATCCACAGACACGGGTGCGGCGCGCGGGCTTCCTTGTCGGGTTTGACCAACCACACCTGCCCTCCCAACACGGTGTCGATGGCGTCGCGTTGACCGAGATCCGTCCGCCGCCCTTTCCGGTATGAGGAACCATATCCGAGCTGACTCCTTTGGCTTTTTGGTGCCTTTTTTTCCATTTGACTTGCTCCTTTGGTAAAGTGATTTGATATTCTCATTGATACCTCAATAGAGCAAAGCATGTGCCACAATAAGAGTGAACGCTCATGTTTTTTTAACATATTGTAATTAAACAATAAATTTATAAAGAGGCGCAGCCCGTCTTGATGCGGGCAATTGGTGCGGCAGTGGGGATTTTCAACAGTCGGTGTCTGGAAAAGGCATTTTACGCAAGTCTGAAGAAAATTTTTACAATATTATTATATTGTTATAATCGATGTCGGATTATGCAACACACCTGTGGTGATTTTCAACAGATCAAGCCAACCCGCCGACCGAGGCTAAGAATGCGAAAAAAGGGTCTTCCGGATATTTCGACCTTTGACCCAGTGGACCGCCGGCGGTTGCTCCGGTTTCATACGGCGCAGAACTCGGCGCCAAGCGGGCCTAACCCCATCTAAGGCCCGGTTTTAAAATAAAGACCCCTGCCAGCCGAAAACCTTGGAGGTATCCATTGTCTGCCATGGCGATGGGGCAAGGCCCGCTAACCGCCTCAAACAGCTGCGCCTGCTTCAACCGAAGCAACCGCCGGCTCTTTAAGTAGGATGAAAGCGCGCCAAAGAGGTCGCAAAAACCGGGTGGGACCCGAAAAAGAGCCATTCCCGGCAGAAAATCGACGATCATTGGCGGCAATCGCAAGAGGCCTTTCTCACGCCTCTCCGTACGCTTTCAATTTTCGCCTCAAGGTGTTCATTCCGATTCCCAGAAGCCGCGCAGTATGGGATTTGTTCTGATTCAAGTGTCGATAGACCTGTAGGATGTGATTTTTCTCTACTTCGGCCAGCGGGATGGTCACATCCGCTTGCGATTCGTGCGCGCAGCTCATGACGGTTTCAGATTTTCGTAAATGATCCGGCAGGCAGTAGACCGAGACCGATTTGCCCTGAGCCAGGTTGACCGCCGACTGAACGATAGAACGCAGCTCGCGGATATTGCCTGGAAATTCATACTCCATTAGCACGCACAGAGCGGCTTCTTCGATGCCGCAGGGCGGTTCCGGCGCGCAGTACTCCTTCAAAAAGTGTCCGACGAGCAGCGGGATGTCCTCTTTTCTCTTTCGCAAGGGCGGCAAGTGCAGCCATCCGCCGTAAATTCTGTAATACAGGTCTTTGCGAAACATTCGCCTGGACATCATTTCTGCCAAATTTTCGTTGGTGGCGGCAATGAAACGAACATCCACTTTTTGGGGTTCGCTGGTTCCCAGCTTGGCATACTGACCGTCTTGTAGCACCCGCAGCAGTTTTCCCTGGATTTCGAGCGGCATGTTGCCAATTTCATCCAGGAACATGGTTCCCCGGTGGGTCTGTTTCAGATAGCCGGCGCGCTCCTTTTCAGCGCCGGTAAAGGCGCCGCGGGTGTGGCCGAAAAACTCGGCCTCGAAGAGCCCGGCTGTCAGCGAGGCCATGTTGACGGGGGTAAAGGCTTGCGCGGCACGGGGACTGGCGGCGTGGATGGCACGAGCCAGAAGCTCTTTTCCCGTCCCGCTCTCTCCGGTGATGAGGACCGGCACGTCGCTGCCGGCATGAAGTTCGGCCTGTTTGAGTACCCGCAGAACCGGGTGCGACCGGGTGATAATCGGTGCAAAAAGGGCCGGGTTCGACAATTGCGGCAGGTCCCGGCTCTTTTCGATCGCCAGGATATCGAGCAGACGCTTTCTTTCCAGGGTCCTGCCGAGCGATATGGCCAGGTCCTCCGGCGCCACCGGTTTTACCAGGTAGTCGTAAGCCCCTTTACGCAGACATTGCATGGCCGTGCGGGCATCGTTGACCGCCGTCACCATGATGCATTCGGTGCCGGGATTATGGTTTTTGATGATTTCCAGCAGCGCCAGTCCGTCCATTTCGGGCATCGTCATGTCGATCAGGGCAATATCAAAAAATTCTTCCGATTCGAAACGAGATGCCGCTTTCCGCACATCGTCCTCCAGTTCCACCCCTGGAAAACCGGCCGCAAGTAGCCGGCCCTTCATCACTTCCAGATAATCCCGGTCGTCGTCGATCACGATAATTCGCGGGCCCATTATTTCCTCCAATCTCAATCCGGGTGTTCAGGTTTTGCGTGGCTGGCTATTCCATTCCGGAATAGTCCAAAATGGATAAGTTTTACAACTAATTAGAATCAATGAAATTAAATTCAGAATATGCCAAAATGGCACATCTTGATCACCGGGTCAATCCCTTTCGCTCACACGCTCCCCAAAATTCCGATAACAGTAACAGGCTGAAATTACGATTTAATGTTTCTTTTCCGATCGGATAGACCGAATCGGCACAGCTGTTGCTCTGTTGTCGATAACGGACGGCTTCGGTCATCGACCTCATCCTCTTTCAGTTCAGCTTATTTCCCGATAGCCGACCACCTCTCTAACCTCTGATCCGGGAGGAAAGCCCATGACATTGAAAAGCAAATTCGACACCGGGGAATTTGCCGTGCTCGCAGAAATGGAGCCGCCCAAAGGGGCGGATGTGACCGCCTTTCTGGCCAACGCCAAGAGGGTCAGAGGTCAGGTGGATACCTTCGTGGTGCCGGAAATGAGCAACGCCGTGATGCGCATCAGCTCGTTGGGCGGCAGCCTGATTTTGCAGAGCGAGGGGCTGGAAACCGTGCTGCAAGTCTGCTGCCGGGACCGCAACCGGCTGGCGCTGCAAGGCGACCTTCTCGCTGCCAATGCACTCGGGATCGAGAACGTCATGGCGGTCGGCGGCGAGGACCCGAGTTTCGGCGACCACCATCAGGCACGGGCCGTCAATGACATCGATCTGATTGAACTGTTGCAGGCGATCCGGAGCCTGCAGGAGGGGCGTGACATGGCCGGTATCGAACTGGCCGGTTCACCCCGGTTTCTGGTCGGTTCGACCGCCGATGTTGGCGCCAAGGGGAAATCGCCCGAACTCGAGCTGTCCGAGATGACGAAACGGGCCGAGGCCGGTGCACGCTTTTTCATTACCCCGCCGGTGTTCGATACATCACTGCTCGCGCCCTATCTCAAGCGCATCGATCGGCACAATACCATTCTCATACCGACTGTCTTATTGCTCAAATCGCTGGGTATGGCCCGTTACATCGAACGCAACATGCCCAACGTCGCCATCCCGGGGGCACTGATCGATCGACTCCAACAGGCACCAGACAAGGTCCGCGAGTGCATCCGAATTGCGGCCGAGCTTGTTTCCGCATTCAGGAAGGAAGGATTCAAAGGGGTCCTTCTGTCAACCATTGGTTGGGAGCACAAGCTCCCTGAGGTCTTGGAAAAATTATAGGGAGGAATCATGGACGCTACCGTTAACAAGGACACCCGATCGATCGGTGCGGTGATGGTGCTCGGCGGTGGGATCGCCGGCATGCAGTCCGCCCTGGATCTGGCCAACTCCGGTTATTACGTGTATCTGGTCGAAAGATCCTCGGCCATCGGTGGTCTGATGTCGCAGCTCGACAAGACCTTTCCAACCAATGACTGCGCCATGTGAATCATCTCTCCCAAACTGGTCGAGGTCGGCCGGCATCTGAATATCGAGCTTTTGACAAACACCGAACTTTTCGGGCTCGACGGGGAACCGGGGCACTTCAAAGCCCGCGTACGCCAGCAGCCCCGCTTCGTCGATCTGGACAAGTGTACCAGCTGCGGTGAGTGCGCCAAAGTCTGCCCGATCGAAGTTTCGAACGAATACGACGAAGGGCTTTCGAAACGGAGGGCCGCCTACAAAAAGTACGCCCAGGCCATCCCGGGCGGCTACGCCATCACAAAACGGGGCACCGCCCCGTGCCGGGCGACCTGCCCGGCGCACGTGAGCGTTCAGGGGTACATCGCTCTGATCACCGCCGGCAAATACCGCGAGGCGGTCGAACTCTTTAAGAAAGACCACCCTTTTCCGGGAGTTTGCGGCCGGGTCTGCCACCATCCATGCGAGGATGCCTGCACCCGCACAGAAGTGGACGAGCCGTTGGCCATCATGAACCTGCACCGGTTCCTGGCCGACTGGGACCGTCAAACGGATCAACCGTTCACGCCGAAGAAAAAAGAGGCCCGTCCCGAGAAGGTGGCTATCATCGGGGCCGGTCCGGCGGGTCTGACCTGCGCTTACTTTCTCGCCATCGAAGGCTATGCGGTCACCGTTTTCGAGAAACTGCCGGTTCTGGGCGGCATGTTGTCGGTGGGAATACCCGCTTATCGTCTGCCGCGCGACACCATCGAAGCTGAAATTCAGGTTATCCGCGACTTGGGCGTGCAGTTCAAGACCGGCGTGGAGATCGGCAAGGACTTTGCCGTCGGCCAACTTCGCGAGCAGGGTTTCAAGGCCTTTTTCCTCGGGATCGGCTCTCAGGAGTGCAAGGTTTTGGGCATCGAGGGAGAAGACTTTGAAGGCGTTTACCCGGGGCTCGAATTCCTCAAGCAGGTCAACCTCGGGAACCGGGTCAACCTCGGCGACCGGGTGGCGGTGATCGGTGGCGGCAACGTGGCCATGGATGCGGTTCGCACGGCTCGGCGCACCGGCAGTTCAAAGCCCTTTATCATCTACCGGCGCAGCCTGGAAGAAATGCCGGCCAACATGGAGGAGATCGAGGAGTGCCGCGATGAAGGCATCGAGATCATGACGCTCACCAACCCGTTGCGGGTGATCGCCGAGGCAGGCCGCGTCAAGGCGGTCGAATGCCAGCGCATGCAACTGGGCGAGCCGGACGAGAGCGGTCGGCGCCGCCCCGTGCCGGTCCCCGACAGCGCGTTTACCATCGAAGTGGATGCGGTTATACCGGCGATCGGGCAGGAATCGGACTGGGCCTGTCTGACGGATGAATGTGCGTGCACGCTGAGCGACTGGGGTACACTCCAGGTCGACCCGGTGACGCTGCAGTCTAGTGACCCCGACATATTCGCCGGCGGTGACGCGGTCACCGGCCCCCGCACGGTGGTCGAGGCGATCGG
>JBATHN010000390.1:0-2639 GCA_049666885.1 Desulfobacterales bacterium | reverse complement strand
CTTCAGGTTCAAAGGCATTGAATTGACGCTCTAAGTTTAGTGAGGACAACATGTACTCGGAAAGTGAAATCGAATATCTCCTCAAGGGAATTGAAGCCTTTAAAAAACGCCTGATCGTCATTTCGCCGGATTTTGAAATACTGGCGACCAACTGCCGGTCGGGCACCGATGAAGATGCCGACATCGTCGGGCAGCTGTGTCACAGTGTATTTTATGATCGCCCGCAACCTTGCGAAAACTGCGCCGTGCGAAAATCAAGCCAGACAGGGCGTCCCTCTCTTCAGACGAAACCGGAAGATTCCGCCAATCTCGAAAAGATGCCGTGTTTCTATGCCTACCCCATTTACGACGGCGAAAAAATCGAAGCTTTCGTGAGCATGGACTTCGACCTGCCGACCAGGGGCCAAATTGAGGAAAAACTGCAGAGCTCCAACGCGCTGCTGCGCAACCTGATCCTCAGTGCGGTGGACGGCGTTATTGCCGCCGATAAAAAAGGAAAAATCCTGATTTTCAACGAAATGGCTTCCGAAATATTCGGCTACCGTATCGAAGAGGCGCTCGAGAGTCTGAACATTCGCGACATCTATCCCGATCGACTCGAACTCGAGGTCATGAAAAGACTGCGCAGTGAGCAATACGGTGGACCGGGCAAACTGCGTTCCTACGAAACCGATGTGCTCAATAAAGACGGCGACCGCATCCCCATCAACCTCAATGCGGCGATCGTTTACAAGGATGACCGGGAAATTGCCACCATCGGCTTTTTTCACGACCTGCGCGAAATCAAGCAGATGAAGGCAGAACTTGAAAAAACGCAACTGCAGCTTCTGCAGTCGGAAAAGATGGCCTCACTCGGCAAACTGGCCGCCGGAGTGGCCCACCAGCTCAACAATCCCCTTGGCGGCATCACGCTTTTTACCAAGCTGGTGCTCGAGGACTACAACCTGGAGGATGGCGTCCGCGAAGACCTGGGACGGGTGCTCTGCGATGCCGAGCGCTGCAAAGAAACGGTCAAAGAACTGCTCGAATTCACCCGCCAGACCCGTCATCTCATGCAGCCCCACGATATAAACCGGGCTTTGACCCGAACGCTCTTTCTACTGGAAAACCAGTCGCTTTTTCAGAACATCACGATTAAAAAGGAGCTGGACCCCAATCTGAAACCGGTTCACAGCGACATTCAACAGCTGAACCACATGTTCATGAATATCATTTTGAACGCCGCACAGGCCATGGATGGCAACGGCAGCTTGACGTTTAAAACCGGTTATCTTCCCGAAAACGAGCGGGTGCGAATCGAAATTTCGGATACCGGTCCGGGTATCCCCGAACACATCCTGCCACACATCTTCGAGCCGTTTTTCACCACAAAGGAGGAAGGCCAGGGCACCGGGCTGGGGTTGAGCCTGGTTTACGGGATCGTGGAAAACCACAGTGGCCGGATAAAAGCGAAGAGCGAACCGGGCAAGGGAACGACTTTTATCATCGAACTGCCCCTTGAACCGAAAGCCGACGGAGGAAGCGAAAGTGAATAATGATGTCGATGCGATCCGTATTTTGGTGGTGGACGATGAGCGGGACATTCGGGAAGGCTCGGAGCGAATTCTCAAGCGCATCGGCTACATTGTCCACACCGCCGACCGCGGCGATATGGCACTGAAAGTCGTCAAGGAGGTCCATCCCGCCATCGTGCTGCTGGACCTGAAGATGCCCGGTATGGACGGCATGGAGGTTCTCGGGCACATCCGTCAAATGGATGAGGGAATACTGGTTATCGTCATCACCGGTTACGCCACGGTCGAAACGGCCATTACGGCCATGAAACAGGGGGCCTATGACTTTATCCCCAAGCCTTTCGAGCCGGATCAACTGCGCATCGTCGTCAATCGCGCCGCTGAAAAAATCCGTCTGACCCGTGACGCCCGAAAGCTCGAAGAGGAAAAAACACGCACCCTGTCTGATCTGGATACCGAAAAAAGCAGAATCCGGACCATCATCGAATCTCTGCCGGATGGGGTTCTGGTCACCAATGCAAGCGGTAAGGTCGTTTTGATCAACCCCTCCTGTAAGCAACTGCTGAATCTCGACCCCGATATGGGGCCGGGCCGCCAAATCGAGGACTACGTTCAAGACGAAACCCTGGGCAAGCTCGTGATGGAGATTTCCAGGGGAAAGCACGTCGATTACGGTGATATTCCGGACCACGAGTTCACCCTGGCCACCGATACCTACCTGCGCGCCAGGGCTCAGCCCGTTCTTGGAGAGCGAAAGGAATGTCTGGGGGCCGTATTGAATTTTGTCGATATCACGACCATGAAGGTCCTGGATCGGCTCAAGTCGGAATTCGTGGCCAAGGTGTCACATGAACTGCGATCCCCGCTGTCGACCATTCACGAGCAACTGGCCATGGTAATCGGCGACCTGGTGAATACGGCGCCGCAGCAGGATCATCACATTCTCACCAGGGCCAAGGAAAAGACCCAGGGAATGATTTCCCTGATCGGCGACCTGCTCGACCTGTCGCGCATCGAGGAGGGGATCATCTGCCATGAGCCGAAATCGATTCGGATAGACGATCTGCTGACAAACATCGTCGACTTTCTCTCCTCCCGGGCCGCCGCCAGCAGCCAGTCTCTGAC
>JBATHN010000389.1:0-2206 GCA_049666885.1 Desulfobacterales bacterium | reverse complement strand
CTGATGGTGTCTTCAACGATCTGCGTCACGCGGGTTTCGACAACCGCTGCGGCTGCACCGGGGTATGCCGTTTCGACGGAAACCACCGGTGGGTCGATATCCGGGTATTCCCTCACCGGAAGTCGATCGAAACTGATGACGCCGCACACCACCAGCAGCAGGCTGATGACTGTCGCCAGAACCGGGCGCCGAATGGATACATCGGAAAGGATCATGGAGCTACCCGGAACGGCGGCCGGCTTCGCCAGCTTCGACCACGTTGACGGAGCCGCCCGGCCTGACGCGGGTAAGACCCTGAATGATCACCTGCTGCCCGGCGTTCAAACCGCTGATCACTTCCAGTTTTCCCGGATTTCGCCGGCCGGTGACAATCTCTTTTTTCTCGACCGTGTTGTCGGGTGTCACCACCAGAGCGAATTTTTTATCCTTCTCCTGGATGACGGCCTCCTCCGGGATGATCAGGGATTGGGACTGGTTTTTAACCAGGTCCACGGTCAAGAGCATGCCTGGTCTCAGCAACCGATCAGGGTTGGGAATCTTGGCCCGGATCGTCAAGGTGCGGGTTTCAGGATCGACGCGGCTGCTGATGGCAGTCACCATGCCATTAAAACTCCGATCCGGATATGCGAGACTGCGCGCGGAAACAGACATGCCGTTTTTCAGAACGCCGAGGTAGGCTTCCGGCACGGTGAAGTCGAGTTTAATGGTGGTGGTGTCATCCAGGGTGGTGATCACGGTGTCCGTATCTACCACGGCGCCGGTGCTGATCTGGCGGATGCCCAGAGTTCCGGAAAAGGGGGCCCTAAGGGTGTAGTCCTGCAAACGAGCCTCCAGAAGCGACACTTTGGCTTTAGCTATATCGAGCAGCCCCTTCTCTTCGTCCAGTTGTGACCGGGAGGTGGCGTTTGTCTTTGCCAACCGGCGCATCCTTTCGAACTGCTGTTGTTGCTCTTTGAGCGCCGCTCTCGCCTCAGCCAGCAGGTATTGGGCTTCGTTGTCATCCAGTTTTACCAACACCTGGCCTTTGTTGACAAACTCGCCGTCATCAACAAGAATGGCGACCACGCGCTCCTCTACGGTAGGGGTTACCACCACCGATTCGTTTGCCTTGGTCGTCCCCAGGGCCTCCAATTTTTCGGTAAACGGTTCACTTGTGACCATGGCGGTTACCACGGGAACCGGTGGTTTTGAGGGTACCCGTGCCAGTGCGTATCCGGAAGTTTTTTCCCCGCCGCCTCTCAGCTGCGGAAACAGCAGCAGCCCGGCAGCAAAGAATACCGTTATAGATCCTATTATCAGCAAAATATGGTTTTTTCGCATTGGGACCTCAATATAGATGCGATGTGGTTATTGTGTTTTCGATGTAATTCGATCCGCAAGTACCAATTGAAGAAATATCGCTGCGGTCGATTTTATGGTTATCGTTTATTCTAAGCACACCTTTGGATGAATCAAGCAAGACCCGTTTTTATGGATGTAGGATAACGGACCAATTTTTAAATCTTAACTTGTCCAAAATAGACGGCGATATGGGCTTCATGATAAAGTTTTGGGCAAGGCCAGAGGGAGAAGGCCGTAATGTAATACGCCGACGACCGATAACGCAGTCCAAAACCTTTATCTTAAAGCCTATAGAATCCTTTTTCCTATGTCATCGATCCATTGAGGGTTGACACCGGGCGCAAGCTGATAGATTCTGAAATTCTAACGAATCAGCACCACACTAATTAATCAATTGGAAACAGCGTATCGAAAACAGGCCGAAATGTTGGCCAACAGGGTTAAAAAGCGCTTCAAGCACCTGCGCAGGCATTTCGCGCGTCAGAACATAGAGGTGTTCCGACTCTACGACTGGGAGATCCCGGAAGTTCGGGCGGTGGTCGACTGGTATGCCGGGCACCTGGTCATCGGCGAATACACCCGTGAGCAGTCGACGCCCGAGTGGCTGCCGCTGATGGGAGCCGCGGTGGCCGAAGCCCTCGGCGTGACCGCGGAAAACGTGCACCTTAAATTGCGGCACGCGGGCAAGCAGGAGGGCAAGCGCTACGAGCGCATAGACCACACGAATCGCAAGATCGTCATCAACGAACATCATCTCCAGTTTTACGTGAACCCCTGGGACTACGTCGACACTGGCCTGTTTTCCGACCACCGTAACACCCGCCGGATGGTGGGGGCGATGGCTACGGGCAAGGATTTTTTGAAC
>JBATHN010000388.1:0-4454 GCA_049666885.1 Desulfobacterales bacterium | reverse complement strand
ATTCCTGCGTTTTCGCGCCTTGCCGGCTGAGCCCCTCAACACCCAAAATTGCGAACTTATTTTTTCGTGAACCCTTAGCTCCAAAAAAAGCGGCGCAGCCGCGTTTCATGAACTCGCGCAGCGAGTTCATTCGTCCAATTTAAACAGCTTGCGCGTAATGTCGAGATACGCCGACCGGCCGCCCTGACAGCCGTTGCGTTTGAGAACATCGGTTGGATCGTGCAGAATTTTGTTGATCAAGGCCTGGGTCATCCTTTCGACTGCCTGGCGTCCTTCATCGGACATACCGTCGGACTGCAGGGTTTTTTTGACTTCCACCGCGGCGATGCCTTCCAGTTTTTTTCTCAATGCCTTGATGGTCGGTACGACATCCAGGCTGTCGTACCACCTGCGGAAGTTTACCACGGCCTCTTCCACGATACGCTCGCCCTTGATGGCTTCGCGCTGGCGATCTTCGATGTTTTCATCGATGACCCCTTTCAGGTCATCGATATCATAGACATATGTATTGCTCAATCGGTTAATTTGCGGGTCGATGTCGCGGGGAACGGCAATGTCGATGAAAAAAAGTGGACGGCTGCGACGTTTGCGCAGGACTCCCTTGAGTTGCTCACGCTTGACGACGAAGTCCGGTGCACCGGTTGAGCTGATGACGATGTCGACATCCGACAGGCTGGTGAGCAATTCCTCGAACTTGATCGGGCTTCCCCGGAAGCGTCGGCTAAGTTCCACGGCCCGCTCAAAGGTGCGGTTGGTCACCAAAATGTCACCGACGCGGTTACGGATCAGATGGGCAACCGCCAATTCGGCCATTTCACCGGCACCGATCAGCAGGACCTTTTTACCATCCAGGCTGCCGAAGATTTTTCGGCCCAGTTCGATTGCGGCATAGCTGATCGATACCGCGTGGCCGCCAATCCCAGTCTCCGAACGGATGCGCTTGGCCACGAAAAAGGCGCGATGGAACAGGCGATTCAAAACGACACCCGCCGTTCGCTGCTGAGTTGCCAAACGATAGGCTTGCTTGATCTGGCCCAGGATTTGGGGTTCGCCCACGACCATCGAGTCCAGGCTGGCCGCCACCCGGAAAATATGGCGAACGGCCTGGTCACCGGTGTGGACGTAAAGGACGTTTTCGAATTCAGATAAGGCGATCTGGTTGAAGCGGGCAATCAGCCGCTTGGCTGTATCCACGGCTTTGGAAGTCTGTTCCGTGACCAGCAGGACCTCCACCCGGTTGCAGGTGGAGAAGAGCAATACCTCGCTGACCACGGGTTCGTTTTTCAGGTTTACCAGCGCGTCGGCTGTTTGGTCCGGCGAAAAGGCGATGCATTCCCGGAGTTCGATCGGTGCGGTTTTGTGATTTAATCCGAGCAGTACGATTTCGGACATGATCCAGTTCAAGGGCAGAGCGGTTGAGCCGCAGGCCACAATTTCATTGGAATGTTTCGGTTACGGCTGGCACGACAAATGTAGCGTGCAACGGATTTTGATACCTAAATTTATAAAATAAGTACGAAATGAAAATTAAAAAGTCGTAAAGGGTTTGTGATGCCCCGTGAGCAAAAAATTGACTCCCAGAAAAGTGAACAGGAGAATGGCAAAACCGATGATCGCCATGATGGCCGCTCGGCGTCCACGCCAGCCGACGTTCAACCGTTCGTGGAGCAGGGCGGCGTAAAAGAGCCAGGTGATGCCCGACCAAACTTCCTTGGGATCCCAGCCCCAGAACCGACCCCAGAGCGTCTTGGCATAGATGAAACCGCTGATCAAACCGAAGGTCAGAAGGGTGAATCCGACGATAATGCACGTGTAACCGGTCCCGTCGAGCATATCCAGAGACGGCAGGCGGCGAAAAAAAAACCCTGCATTTTTAGTTTTTATGGCACGTTCCTGCAACAGGTAGAGAATCCCGATGCCGCAGGCCAACGCAAAAGCCGCATTGCCGATAAAAACCGTCACCACATGCGAGATCAACCAGAAATTTTTAAAGATACTCTGTTCCTGTGACGGTGTGTTCGGCACCTGGGCGACGGCAAACATGATCAATGCAATCAGAGGTGCCGCGTAAATACCTAAAACTTTTAATTTGAACCTTGATTGAAAGACCAGAAAAAAACCGGCGACGGTCCAACCAGCAATGGAAAGGGTTTCGTGCAGATTGCGCACTGGAAAGCCGCCGGATGTGATCCCGTTGTACACGATGGAAAGCGTGTGGCAGATGAATCCGGCCAGAACAAGAAGATAGCCGGTGCGGTGCAGGTAGTCTTCTTGAAAAAAGAGATACGCAAAATATCCGGCGGCGCTTAACATATAAAAGAGGATCGTTACAATAATCAGCACTTCCATGAAGGCCTCATCTCATGTCGCGGAAGGGTCGCTTTCTTTTATCAGTGCATCATAGGTGAATCCCTGACCGAGAACCTCGTAAAGCAGACGATCGATATCGGCCCGGCGATCTTCGCGAATCATTGCGGGCAGGTTGCTGCCGACCAACTGCTCGAAAAGCGGCTTGTGGGCTTCGGGCGCATGGGCTTCCTTTAATAGTTTGCGGCGGATTGCGCCCATTAGGTGCAACAGCAAGCTGTACTCTTCTCCATAGGTCAGCTCCAGCTCTTTGCGCAGCTTCTTTGCAAGAGCCGGGCTTCGGCCGGAAGTGGAGATGCTGATGGTCAGATCTCCGCGTCGAACGACCGACGGCAGGATAAAATTACATATTTCGGGGCGGTCGGCGATATTGCACAGGATGCCGCGCTTTTCGGCATCTCGGTGAACCCGGCGGTTCAGTTCCTCGTCGTCGGTGGCGCCGATGACCAGAAACATCGTCTTCAGATCTTCTTCACGGTAAGAACGGTGCACCAGAACAAGAACGTGACTGTCAGCCAGATCGGCGAGAGTTTGAGAGGCTTCGGGACTGACCACGGTTACCCGGGCTCTGCACGCCAGCAAGGCCAATGCTTTGCGTGTGCCTACACTTCCGCCCCCGATGACCAGGCAGTTGCGATTGCGTATATCGAGATTGATTGGATAATACGGCATGTTCATCCGGTCTAAGGGCTCGCTCAAAAAAGAACTTACCATTTTGGACGCCGATGCATCTCGTCCGGCTGCGTCGCAAAATCTCGGAATATCCAGATATTCCTGCGATTTTAAGCCTTGCCGGCCGGGCGCCTCAACGCCCTAAATTTTAAGGTTCATCAAATCTCGGGCCAACACCAGCGGACCGGAGTAAGTTTTACGGCATTCTTGCGCGACATCCGCTTGATCGCATTCCGGATAAAAGTGGGTCAGCACCAGCCGACCGACGTTGGCCTGCGTTGCGATCTCGCCGGCCAGGGACGGTGTCAGGTGCCCGCTTACCTTTAGCGCGTCCGGCAGTGCGGATTCACAGATGAAAAGATCGGCATCTCGAGCAATGGCGACCAGGTTGTCGCAGACGTCGCTGTCACCGGTATAGACCACCGAACGGCCGCCGCCGTCGACAATTCGGTAGGCCAGGCTTTCCGGGTTATGGTTGACCGGCAGAGACTTGACTGTAAAATTGTCAAACCGGACGGCATCCGGTCCGCTGGTGTCCAATTCGAAGATGCTCAGCATCCCCGGATCAAGCTCGATCCAGGGACCGTAAACTTTTTTTAATCCACTATAAAATTTTACAAAACCGGCTCCGGCACAAATCGTAAGAGGATTCTGGCGACGCCGATTTTCCGGATACTTGGTGGCGAAAAGCAACGGCACCAGTTCCCCGCTGTGATCAGGATGAAAATGGCTGTAGAAAATGTGGGACAGGTCAAAGATCGTTATACCGGATTCGAGCAGACGCCGCATCGTTCCAGCCCCGCTGTCGATGAGCACTTTGAATGTGCCGAGCTCGACCAGAATGGCGCAGGAACTGCGTTCGAGAGAAGGCACACAGGTTCCCGAGCCAAGGATGGTGACGGTCATATTGTTGGGCATGTCAGAGTGCACAATGGAAACCACGGTGTTTTTCGCCGGCGGCAGATCCGCCCAAAGAGCGGCCTATTTTTTGTCGGCTCTTCGTTCGACGTGACTTATGATCCAACGCTGGAGCTTCCCGTCGTTTTTGACGTCGACCTGTGGCTTTAGAGCGTCCAGCCCGATTTCGGCGCGGGCCGTGCCCTTGTGCCCGCCGGCCGACCCGATCTGACCGAATCCTTTTGCGGCAACGGTTCCGGCGTTTTTTCGAATGCCGTCATTGCGGAGGATTACAATCAGCTTGTGCGCGAAGACGCCGGAAACAATGCTCCAATTTACCTCGTCGACGCGCATGAAAAAATCGGCGATCAGTACACAGACATCCGAAGCGGGGACGTTTCCGAGGTGCACAAAAACGCGGCCATTGCGCAGAATCATTTTCTGCAGCGCGATCTTATAGTACTTTAAAAAATCGAGACGAATTTCAGCATGTTCGATTTTGCGGGCGACATAGATGT
>JBATHN010000387.1:0-1855 GCA_049666885.1 Desulfobacterales bacterium | reverse complement strand
GCCGAACAGTGCTTGCAATCCGGCGAGATTGGAGCCTTGCTACGGCAATGATCGCCTGACCCAGGCTGAGGCCGCCGTCGTTGGTCGGCACTTGTATCTGCGTATACACTTTAAACTTTTTGTCTTCAAGCGCCCGCACCAATCCGCCCAGCAAGATGGCGTTCTGAAACACCCCACCGCTGAGCACTACCCGCGTCAGTCCGGTGTCTCTGCGCAGATGATCGCAAAAGTCGGTGAAAAGCCGCACCAGAGTCAAATGAAACCGCGCGCTGATGAGCGCCGGTGCAGTTCCCTGCAGCAGGTCCTCGACCACGGCACGGATGATCGGTGCGGTCGGTATCTGCACGGGAGCCCCGGAGGGCCAATGACAATCGTAGGAATAATCGGCCGTCGATGCGGCCATCATCTCAAGTTCCATGGCGGCCTGGCCTTCGAAGGCCACCTCGTTGCGGAGGCCGACAAGGGCGGCGACACCGTCAAAAAGGCGTCCCAGGCTGGAGGTCAGCGGTGCGTTGATCCGTTTTTTGATCATCTCCAAAATGATGGCCGCGCGTTTGCCTTCGATGCCGCGCAGAAACGGGAGCGGTAAATCTACCAGCGCATCACCGTAGGCCGCATACAGGTAGCTCAGGCCCATGCGCCAGGGTTGCTTGATGGCGGCTGTGCTCCCGGGCATCGGCAGATAGGCGAAATGTGCGGCCCGGTCAAACGTCTGCTCATCCGCCACGAGCACTTCACCGCCCCATATGGCGCCGTCAGAACCGTAACCGGTCCCGTCGAAGGCCAGCCCGATCACCGGCCCGTCGATGCGGTTCTCCGCCATGGCACTGACAACATGCGCATGATGGTGCTGAACGGCCGCTTTCTGAACGCCTTCCTGCTCCAGGGCCCAGCGGGTGCTCAGGTAATCGGGGTGCAGGTCATGGGCGATGATTTCGGGCTCGATGTTCAGGATGCGCTGCATGTGACGACTGGTAAGCCGGAAGAAATCCTCGGTGGCCGTGTTTTCAAGATCACCGATGTGCTGGCTCAGAAAAGCCTGGTTGCCCCTGATCAGACAGATTGTGTTTTTGAGTTCCGCACCACAGGCCAGCACCGCAGGGACTTTTCGCCGCAGAAATATCGGGACCGGCACGAAGCCTCTGGACCGCCGGATAAGGCGGGTTTCACCGGCGGTGCAACGGACGATGGAATCATCGCTGCGCAGGTAAATGTCGCGGTTGTGAACGAGAAAGTAGTCCGCAATGGAACTCAAGCGCCGGAAGGCATCCTCGTTGTCGATGGCGATCGGCTCTTCGCTCAAGTTGCCGCTGGTCATCACCAAGGCGGTAAAGCCTTGATCAAGGAGCAAATAGTGCAGCGGCGTGTAGGGCAACATGACGCCAAAGTACCGGTTCCGGGGTGCGACGTCCACCGCAATCGGGTTCGGCTCCCGTTTTCGAAGCAGCACGATGGGGCGCTGAATGCTGGTCAGCAGCCTCTGCTCGGCCGCATCGAAACGGGCAAATTGCCGGATGTAAGCGATACCCGCCGTCATGAGCGCAAACGGTTTTTCCTCACGCTGTTTTTTCGACCGCAGCTGGCGCACCGCCGCTGCGTTAACGGCATCAACGGCCAGATGGAATCCGCCAAGTCCCTTGATGGCGATGATCCGTCCCTGTCTCAGCAGGCTTGCCGTTTCGCGGATCGGATCCGCACCCTCGACCCGGTTGCGGTCCCGATCAAAAAGCGAAACGTGCGGTCCGCACACCGGGCAAGCGTTGGGCTGGGCGTGAAAGCGCCGGTTCAGCGGGTCATCGTATTCTTCCTGACACTGCGGGCACATCTCGAAATGTTTCATCGAGGTCTTGGGCCG
>JBATHN010000386.1:0-8400 GCA_049666885.1 Desulfobacterales bacterium | reverse complement strand
TGAAGTCTCCTGCAGCTTGTTGCGGCACCTTGCGGCCGATTCACGATCGTCGAGAGCCTGATAACAATCCAGAATAAACCGCAACACCTGCCGGTCGTCCTGAAACGGAAGCAATCGGGTCAGAGCGCTGTCGAATTGCCTTAAATTCAGGAGACTGATGCCCAGAGAGATGTTGAGATGGTCGTGGTCGGGGTAAAGCCGGACGGCCTTCTGGAGGATATCACGCGCGGTGTCGTGCCGGCCGGCCTTCTGAAGCAGGATACCCAGGCCCAGGAACGCCCGCGGATCCGGATGATAGCTCAGTGCTTTGCGGTACAGGAACTCAGCCAGCTGCGGCTTGTTCGGGATGGCCTCGACGGCGGCGTAATCACCCTGATCGAAGGTCATGGCCAGGCGGGAGAGAAAATCGGCATGCAGCCGGTAGAGATCTTTCCGTTCCACCAGATCGAGGGACCGCACGAAATCCGGTAAATTTTCGTGGAAAGCGGTCCGCAGCATGCGGCCGAAGGACAACACCTGATCCCGATTCAGATTCGGATCGGTTTCGAAGTAGAGGAGGTCTTCGATGCGCTCGAGCCAGATGTCGTCGGTTACGCCGAAGAGCCGCCGATAAACGCCGTATAGGGCAGTTCCAGGGAAAAGGTCGAGAATGTAGAAGACGGTCCCGAGCGGTTTGACGCGGCGCATCAGCTCGATCGACTCCTGAATCGTCTCACGGCTCTCGCCCGGGCAGCCATAGATGAAGTAGGCCCGGGACAAAATGCCGTAACGGGTGGTCAAGGAAAAGGCTTGCTCGACGTGAGCGGTGGTGAAGGTTTTGTTCAGCAGACGTCGGATCTTCTCCGATCCGCTTTCCACGCCAAAGCTGATCTGAATGCACCCGGCCTTACGCATCCAGTACAGCATCTCCTCGTTGATCATATCGACCCGGGATATGGCCTGCCAGGTGATGTCGAGACCGCGTTCGAGGATCAGACGGCACACCTCGATAACCTTTCGGCTGTTAACCGTGAAGGTATCGTCACAGAAGAAAAAATGGCGCACGCCTTTCCGGTTCAAAAGCTCCAGCTGTTCCACAAAATACGCGGGGGAATGAAAGCGGACGTTGCGATGCCAAAATCCGGGGGAGCCGCAGAAGGTGCAGTTTCCGGGGCATCCGCGGGTGAGCGAAACGTGCTGGTAAGTAAAGAAGCGGGCCGGGTTGGGCAGAGTGTCGAGACTGGCCACCGGTTGGGCCGTTTCGGTGCAGACGGGCTTGCCGTCACGCCGCAGCGCGATGCCGCCTACGGCCGGTATGTCTTTTGTCCGGCCGGATTCCAGGCAGCGGACAAGTTCAAGGAAGCCGACCTCCCCTTCCCCCAAGACGACGTAATCGATGTCGGCAAAGTGGGCCAGCAAATGCTCCCACAAATAGGTGGCGCCGATGCCGCCGAAGACAATGTGCACGGCCGGGTCGTTCTCGCGGGCGATTTTGGCGATATCGATTCCGCCCCAGCGGTTGGCGTGCAGAATAGAAAACCCAATGACATCCGGCCTTTTTTTCTTCAATGTCTCCCGAATCTCTTGCGGTCTGCGGTGGATGTCGTGCCAGTTCAAAATCTCGACGTCGTAGCCGTGCTGCCGGCAAAGTGCAGCCACGAAAAAAATCCCCTGCGGCAGTACACGAATCTCCTCGACGTGGACACGCTCTTCGAGAAAGTAGGGATAAATAAGTAGAATCTTCATGCTGTGTCGGCTTTCGTGAACTTGCGGTCTAATGATCCCGGCCGTTATCGATCGGCCATAATATAGAGTCGGGTGACCCGATTTTAAAGCGGTCTACTGTTTGAGCACTTTAAAATCGGGTCACCCAACGCAATCTGTGGGCTTCCTCATTTCCACCGAGAATGGCTGCCAAAGACCCGGCACCATTTGACATTTGACCGGGATAGCATATCATAAAGCCCATATTCAGTACCTCGTGCCCATCCACGGTTTGATTTAGGGAACTGATAACCGCCTGGTTATGAGATGAAAAAAAAGCCACGTTACATCCGCGCCGTTCTGTTCGACTTCGACGGCACCCTTACCCGGCCGGAATCGCTCGACCTCAACGTCATCAAACGCCGGATCGGTTGTCCCGAGGACAGTTATTTGCTCGAGTACATCGACACTCTGCCGTCAGCGGACGAACGCCAAAAAGCCCTCGAGGTGGTTGATCGATTCGAACTGGCCGCCGCAGCGGAAGCCAAGCCGAACGACGGTGCCGAAGAGATAGTCCGCTACCTGCACACTGTCGGGGTGCAGGTGGGAATCGTCACCCGCAACAGCCACAAATCGGTTCTGCGCGCCCTGCACAACTTCAAGCAGATCGACGTCGCCGACTTCGATCTGATCGTTTCACGGGACGAACCGGTCGATCCCAAACCAAGCGGCGACGGCATTCAGCTGGCAGCGCGCCGTCTTGACGTCGCGGTGGCCGAAGTGCTCATGGTCGGCGACTACCCGATCGACATCGAGGCCGGGAATCGGGCCGGCGCCATCACCGCTCTCCTCGACAACCACCTGCCGAAAGCCGCAAAAGAAGTGCCGAGCGACTTTACCGTCGAACACCTGGCCGATATACGGAAAATCGTTCGACACGGACGCCCCCTGCCCGGCGGAAAACTCCCCAATGATCTGCTTGAGGAGCTTCTGATTCAATTCGGCTTCGACGATCCTGCCGTGTTGACCAAGCCTGGCATCGGCGAGGACACCGCAGCCGTCGACATTCGGGAGGATGAGGTGCTGGTTCTCAAATCGGACCCGATCACCTTCGCCACGGAGAGTATCGGCAAATACGCCGTGCTGGTCAACGCCAACGACATTGTCACCGCCGGCGCCACCCCGCGCTGGTTTCTCGCAACCTTGATGTTTCCGATCGGCACCAGTGCCTTCATGATCAGGGATGTGATGGAAGAGCTGAGTGCCGTCTGCCGCTCATGCAGAATCACGCTTTGTGGTGGGCACACCGAAATAACCGATGCGGTCACACGGCCGGTTGTCTCCGGGACCCTGGCAGGAACCGTCGCCAGAAGCGGACTGATCGACAAACGCGGCATCAAGGCCGGAGACCTGGTATTGATGACGAAAGCCGTCGCCGTCGAGGGCACCGCCATCATCGCTCGGGAATTCGGTTCCCGGCTACAAAACCTCGGCCTGCTGCCGGCCGAGATCGAGACCTGTCGCCGGTTTCTTGACAACATCAGCGTCTTGCCTGAAGCGGCAATCGCCGTGACCGTTAACGGCGTCAGCGCCATGCACGATGTCACCGAAGGCGGGCTGGCCACCGCCCTGGAGGAACTCAGCAGTGCCGGTAACCACCGCATCCGGATCGACATGCACAAAATTCCTGTATATTCTGAAACAGCCCGCATCTGCGGTCTTCTGGGACTCGATCCTATGGGCCTGATCGGCTCGGGCAGCCTGCTCCTGAGTTGCCGACAATACGCTTGCGATCAGCTGCTGTGGGAACTGCGAAAGGCCGGCATCGAGGTGAGCGTGATCGGCGAAATTCGCGGGCCCGGCAAGGGAATCGACGCCCGGCACCAGCTCCAGCCGGTCACTTGGCCGCGATTTGAGGCAGATGAAATCACACGCCTTTTTTCCGCATGACGCCTTTCTTGAAAATAGCGAAGGAGAGATCGAGGGTTTCCCGCAGAAAATCTTTATCGGCGTTGATAATGCGTTTGCTGCTGGTCCATAGGACGACCCCTGAAAAAAGCGACCAGAAAATGTCGGAAAGCGCCACCGGATGCATGTCGACAAAAGTCCCGTTTTTGACACCCTCCTTAAAGATGCGCGCCATGCCACCTATCGACTTGCGCGACAGTTCTTTGATCTCCTGGAGGAGTTCGGGCGACAGGTTTTTGAGGGTTTCACTCGATTGGAGGTGAAACATGTTAATGATCACGAGTGGATCAAACTCGTAGACATCATACATGGCCTCGATCATCGCATCCAGTTTCTGCTCCGGACTGAGGTCCGTGGTATTCTCAACGTGTTCCACCCGGATGTGGAGGTACTGCAGAATTCTGAGTGAAAGCGATGCATAGAGTTCTTCTTTGTTCTTGAAATAAAGATAGAGCGTACCCGGGCTGAGTTCGGCTTCACCGGCGATATCGTCCATGGTCGCCTTGTTGAACCCTTTTTCGGAAAACACCTTTTTGGCAGCGACGATGATCTGCTGCCGCCGTCTTTCCCGCTCCCGTTCCTTCCGTTCCTGTATCCCCATAATCGCTCAGCCCCGTGAATCAGATTTATTTTCAAAATAGTCTGTAGTTTATTTGGCAGGTTTGGTCAACATTAAGTTTGTATTATCTCACCCAGCGAGGATTCGAGTCGCTGGCAGTCAGCAGGCTTTTCTCCGGCAAGACAGTGAAGATCGATGCACCCTGCCTGGATTGACGTTCTCAGAATCAACGCTCATGTCCCTTCGAGCCGCCACGGGGTTCCGGATTCCGGGTTCCGGGTTACAGGTTGCGGGTTTTCGAGTTTCAAGTTTCCAGTTTCTATTTATGGGATGATTCTGTTTTCGTGTAAATCCAATATTGACAAAACGCATCCATAGAGGATACTCTCACCTCCTCTTCCCGAACCACGGAAACGAAAACCCCCTGACATCGAAGAAAGGCCGCTATGGATTTGCCATCCGCCGAGCATACCCGCATTATTCTCGACAGCATTTGCGATGGCGTCTTTACGGTTGATTTGAATCGGGTGATTACCTTTTTCAACCGCGCGGCCGAAAAGATAACCGGCGTCAAACGCTCCGAGGCCGTCGGACGGCACTGCTGGGAAATTTTCAAATCCGGCGCCTGCAAGCAGGGCTGTTCCGTGCAGAAAGCACTGGAGAGCGAAAAAGCCGTCGTCCATTCGATCGTCTTCATCGTCGACACCGAGGACAAAAAAATTCCAGTGAGAACTTGCACGGCTGTGCTGAAAGACAGCTCGGGCCGTGCGATCGGTGCCGTCGAAACTTTTCGGGACTTGAGCGTCGTTCAGCAACTGCGCCATGAGTTGGCCGGCAAGCATACTTTCTCTGAAATCGTCAGCAAAAACGACAAGATGCTGCGCCTGATCGATATGTTGGAGATGGTTGCCCAAAAAGACATTCCGGTGCTGCTCGAAGGCGAGCGGGGAACCGAAAAAGAACTTTTTGCCAAAGCCGTTCATTCTCTGAGCGGCCGCAATAACGGCCCGCTGGTCAACTTCTGCTGCGGATCGCTCCCCGAAACGTTCCTGGAAACCGAACTCTTCGGGCACGCGGCAGAAACAGCGGCCAATAACCGTCATTCCAAGCTCGGCCGGATGGCATTGGCGAATGGCGGAACGCTTTTTATCGATGATATCGACTCGTTGCCGCCAAAACTTCAAACTCGCCTTGCACAGGCGTTGCGCTATCCTGTCAATGAACCGCAAGAAACCGGTCGACCGCCTGGTGTCGATCTCCGCATCGTGGCCGCCATCCAGGGTAATCTGGCCGAACGCATGTCAGCGGGCGCGTTCTGCAAAGACCTCTATGAGCTCATCGGCGCGGTGACTCTCCGGATACCGCCCCTACGCGAGCGCAAAGAAGACATTCCGCCGCTCACCGACCACTTTATCGCAAAGTACAATCACCTTAACGGCAAAGCCATCGAAGGTGTATCGCCGGAAGCGCTGTCGATCCTGATGGGGTATGACTATCCAGGCAACACGCAGGAACTGGAGCGCGTCATCGAGTATTCTCTGGTGATCTGTCCGGAGGGGGTCCTCAACATCGAACACCTGCCGGAAAATCTGTTTCGTAAATCAAACCGGCATCTACAACCGCCGCATCCCGAACCGCTGGCCGAAAATGGGTCATTGATGACCGTCGAAAGAGCCTTCATTTACAAGAGTTTGGCAAGAAACGCCTGGAACCGCAAGTCCACGGCGAAGGAAATGGGAATCCACCCGACCACCTTGTGGCGCAAGATGAAACGGCTCAACATGGAAATGCCGGCCAGGGAACGCCGCAAAAAGCCGCGCTGACCTCTGTGATATCCCGGCCGCCTGAGATGTCTCCATGTCATCAGAATTGCTTGTAGATTCTGGCCAACGCATGTCCCGGTGCTTCAATCAACAGGTCATTGAAATAGCCGTAAGGAGTCTGGATAACGGTGTAGCCTGCCGCTATTAGACGCTTTGCGGCATTTTCAATCAACAACTTCGCTTCCTGCGGCTCCGCTTTTTTTTCTCCCAGATGGGTGAAGGAGTGCAAGACGACCTGCCGCGTATCCCACTTACGTGCCAGCCATTTGGCATTTTTGACGAGTTTGGTTTCCGCCGAACTGTTCGGTTCGGGATCGCCCGGTTCCACGTGAACGAAGGCCACCACCACATTCGCGTTTTGCTCGGCAACCGCCTCCGGGGCATCTTCAAGAGTTTTGGATGCCGGCACCCAGTCAAAACGCGTGCAGTACCAGAAGAGAACGCGCATGATATCACCCTGACGTGATGGATGGAAGGTGAAGCGGTTGCCATAACGGTGCGCCGTTCGGTCGACTTCAGGCCGAATCAGCCCACGAAGACGTTGAGGATGTCTCTGCGGGCGCTGGCCCGCTGAATGACAACCTGGATCAGATCCTCGGGCTTGAGATCCAATCCGCTGGTAAACGGAATGTCGCACTCGATCATATATTCGGGGATTAGAATCTGATAGCTTCTGCGGCGTTTGGAGAGCACGATGGCCTCCTCTTTTTGGCCCACGCGCTTTTCCAAGTACTTTAAGATCCAGTAGCGGACGCGTCGATGCTGGATGCGCGATACCTGGCTCATCGGCAGTTCGAGTTGCCGGATGATCGCCTCGATTTCGTCGTCCGTATAGGGGGCTTCCAGTTCGAAGGCCGAACGAATCTGCCGCTGGGTGATAAGATCACAGTATTTGCGGATGGGAGAGGTGGCGGTCACATACGTTTCGAGTCCCAGACCGGCATGGGATTCCGATTTGCGGCTCAGCACGAAACGGTTCAGCAACCGGCGCTGCATGATGTTTTGGAACAGGCTGTCCGAATCGCCCCGGTACAGGCGCTCTTTGGCTTCGGGTTGCGAACGGAAAACGGCCGGCAAACCGTGTTCCTTCAGGAAGCGTCCCATGAGCCAGTTCGCCAGGATCATCAACTCGGCGACCAGCATCCGTCCCGGGCTTTCGCGATTGATGCGATTGATGTTGATTTCGCCCCCCTCGCCGATCCAGACATGAACCTCCGGTAGGGTGATCTGCACGGCCCCGGCCTGCAATCGGAAATCATGAAACCGGGCGGCCACGTCTCTCAGGATGCCGTACGTCTGATTCTCTTCGGCCAATACGTTCACATCGTAGTAGGTCAACTGCTGCTCGACCCTGACCAGAGAGGGCACGATCTCGACCGAAACGATATCGAGAGACGGGCTGAGCGTCACCAGCGTGCTGATGGCCGGTCGCAGATGACCGGCCTTTAGACTGCACAGGTCTTCCGCCAGGCAGGACGGCAGCATCGGAAGCCGTCGGTCCGGCATATAAATCGAGCTGCAACGGTTAAAAGCTTCGCGATCAAGGGTCGTGTTCTTTTTAACGTGGTGGCCCACATCGACGATGTGAATACCGAGTCGATACGAATCCGCCAGTGCTTCTAAACTGAGGGCATCGTCGTAGTCGAGAGTCGACTGTCCGTCGATGGTTATCAGCGGAAGTTGTGTCATGTCGCGGCGAGCAGAAGCAGGCGACACCTCGACTGACGTTTGCGCCGTCGCTTGCATCAACGCCTTGGCCTCATCCACGACCTCCGGCGGGAATTCAGTGGGAATGTCGTAGGTAATCAGGTCGATGTTCTCGTTCTCTTCCCACACACCGAGCTTGACCAGTACCGGAAAAAGTGCTTCAGATGCCCTGAGGCCGGCCCCCACCAGGATTTTCTCGCCCACGGCATAATGCTGGCTTTCCTTTCCGTAGAGGTAGAGCGACTTGAAGATATCGATCAACTTACAATCTCTATCCGACAGGGAACCGATGGCTGCCGGTTCGCCGTTCAGCAGACTCTTGAGCCACGTCGCACCCTCGGCGATCAACCGGTTCTTGCGTTCGGTCTCTTCCTGCTGGGCATTGAGGCGGTCGACCTGCTCCTGACTGTGCGGGAAAAATTCATTCGGACTGAATTTGAAATACAATCGGTCCTTGAAAAACGCTCTGACCACAGCCGACTCGCTATCAGGGGACGGGTTGTCCGGAAACCATAATTCGGTCATGGTGGCAAGGTCGATCCACTCCTGCTCGCTGTTTAAGACTTCCCATAGCTCACCTATATCGACCTGGCGGCTCAGATTCTCACGGCGGGTCGCCACGCGTTTCAATGCTTCGACCATTTTTTCCCGCCCCTGGAC
>JBATHN010000385.1:0-2935 GCA_049666885.1 Desulfobacterales bacterium | reverse complement strand
ATGCTAAAAAAGTCCTCAAAGATCTGAATACCCTGGAAACGGAAATTTTGTCGGAAGACCGTATTTGGCATGCCCTGAAGGTTTTGCCGTATCGAACCGGCGAAAATGTGATCGCCGGGGTGGTCATAACCGTGATGGATATCCACAGGGTCAAGCAAGCCGAAAAAATCCGGCGTCTGGCCACTGTATTGGAGGATGCCAATGATGCCATTGCGGTGCGGGATTTTAAGGGGTGCATTCTGGCCTGGAACAAAGGGGCCGAGGCCATGTATGGTTGGACCGAATTTGAAGCCCTTAAAATGACGATCGGAGACCTCATTCCCAAGGAGAGACTGAAAGAAGAAAAAGCCTTCATGGACAAGCTTAAAAAGGGTGAAGCCGTGAAAGCATTCAAAACCCGGCGGATCACGAAAGACGGCAAGATTTTAGATGTCTGGCTGACGGCCACGGTGCTGACCGACGACAGCGGCCTGCCGATTGAAATTGCGACGACGGAGCGGGACCTGGCGTGGTTGCCTGCATAGGAGCTAAAGTGGGAAAAGACAAAAAAAAATCAGAGAGTTCGGAACTCAGGCGGCGGGCCGAAAGGCAGATAAAAACAGAGCCTGCGGATTCTGACGAAATTGCAGGGATGTCGACCAAAGACATGGCGAAGATGATCCACGAGCTTCGGGTGCACCAGATAGAGTTAAAAATGCAGAACGAAGAGCTGCGCCGCATCCAGGAGGAGCTCGAAGAGGCCCGAGATCGATATTCCCATCTGTATGACTTTGCGCCGGTGGGCTATCTGACGGTCAATGAAAAGGGAATAGTCGGGGGGGCCAATCTTACTTTCGCCACCCTGATGGGGATGAAGCGATCAGAAGTTGTGGGAAAACCGTTCAGCCGTTTTATCCAGCGTGAGGACCAGGATGTTTACTACCTTAATGTCCAGCGCCTGTTAGAATCCGGGGATTTGCAGTCCTTCAAATTAAGGTTGGTGAAAAATGACGGCAGCGACTTTTTCACGAACCTGGAATGCATGCTTATCAGAGAGAACGGTAGCGCTCCCAAGCAAATCAGAATTGTGGTCAGTGATATCACCGAACAGAAGGATCTCGAATGGCGACTGCAGCAAGCTCAAAAGATGGAATCAATAGCCAAGCTGGCAGGCGGTATCGCCCACCAGTTCAATAACGCTCTGTTTGTGATCGTGGCCACCACCGACCTGCTTGAGATGCAAGTGCCAAAGGAAGAGGTTACGTCGGAATATATAGCCTCAATTAAAAAATCGACTGCTCGGATGACGCAACTGACGCGCCAGCTGCTGGCATACGCCCGAGGAGGAAAATATGAGGTCAAGGACATTTCACTGCGTGTTCTCGTGCGCAACGCTTTGCCCTTACTCCAACACACCCTTGACCCGGCCATCTATGTAGAAACCCACCTGTCCGATGATATCTTGAAAACCAAGGGGGATCTGACCCAGTTGGTGATGGTCTTGTCGATCCTTTTGTCCAATGCAGCCGAGGCCATCGAAAGTGAAGGCCACATTAAAATCACCTGCAGAAATGAACTGGTAACAAAGGAAGACGCGAAAGCTTTCCCGGGATTGTTGCCCGGACCTTATGTCAGCTTGACAGTTGAGGATAACGGGAGGGGAATGGATGAAGAAACCAAAGGACGGGTATTCGAGCCGTTTTTCACGACCAAGTTTCTCGGCCGAGGGCTTGGTTTGGCTGCGGCGTATGGCATTGTGAAGAACCATGGCGGCTGGATATCCATTGAATCTCAACAAGGCCGCGGAACCAGCGTGTGTGTTTACCTGCCGGCCGTTCATGAGATCGAGGAGAAAAAGGCGCAAAGAGTGCACAAGGAACCGCTCAAGGGAATCGGCACCATTCTGCTGATTGAAGATGAGGTGGCGGTTGTCGCGGCGCTCCGGAAATTGTTGGAACGCTTGGGATACAATGTTCTTGAGGCCAAAACTGGGAAAGAAGCGATTCGCTTGGCCAGAGCATATGACGGGGCGATTGACTTGGCCATTCTGGATGTTTTCCTGCCGGATATGAACGGGAATAAAATCTATCCCCTGATCAAAGAATTCCGTCCGGACTTGAAGGTCCTGGTATTCAGCGGTTATTCGATTGAAGGTCCGGCACAGGAAATCCTGGATGCCGGCGCTCACGGTTTTATTCAAAAGCCGGTTTCTGTCGAAGTTCTCTCAGAGAAACTGAAGGAGCTGCTGCAAGCCGGATGAAAAATGAAATCCATGATGTCATTTAGATCGATAAGAAATTGTTGATATTTTTATTGAATTAACGTATTATTAATAATATCAATACTATTTGAAGCAATATATAAAAAGAACCGAAAATTTAGGGAGGTGTCGTGAATAAAATCGATCTTATTGATCAACTGAAAGATGAGGGCCGAATCTCGAAGAATGAAGCAGCCGCGATCGTTGATTTATTTTTCGGGAAAATTTCAGATACTCTTGCGTCCGGCGAAAGGGTTGAAATTCGAGGGCTGTGCTCATTTTTCGTCAAAAAGTACCGACCCTACAAGGGCAGAAACCCGAAAACAGGCGAGATCGTCACCGTAGCGCCTAAAAAACTGCCGTTTTTTAAATGCGGAAAGGAATTAAAGGAGCGGGTCGATCGGTAAAAACGCTAAATTGATTTCTTTAATCCTATTTGTCGATTCCAACAATACATGGATCATTGCACCGCCGGCTGTTGCTTCGGTTTCATGCGGCGCAGAACTCGGCGTCAAGCGGGCCTAACCCCATCGCAGGTCCGATGTTGAAAAAATGGCCGGTGCCGGTTATAAACCTCGGAAGCTTTCATCTTATTTGTGCGATGGCGATGGGGCAAGGCCCGCTAAACGCCTCAAACAGCTGTGCCTGCTTCAACCGAAACAACAGCCGCCTTCCATCGACAGAATAACAGGACTT
>JBATHN010000384.1:0-1997 GCA_049666885.1 Desulfobacterales bacterium | reverse complement strand
TGCTTGAGAAAATGTACCAAAGGCGTCTGAACGGATACGCTTCAATGGGTTACAAGGCCAAGGGGGAAGAGGTTATGGACACCCCACTGGATATCATATTCAATAAGGATAATTTTATTTCTGTATTCAATCAGGATATTGTTGCGGCCAAAAAAGAAATCCTGATCGTAAGTCCGTTTGCAAGACAAAGACGTACTCATCAAATGATACAGCATTTGAAAACTGCAATCGGGGAACACATCCCTATCACCGTCGTGACCCGTCCGAAAGAGGATTTCCCAAAGAAGGATCACCCTGCTTTACAAAAGGCTTTGGATCTCTTAACCCGCAGCGGGATAAACATCATATATAAATCGAATATCCACCAGAAATTTGCCATCATGGATCAAAAAATCGTGTGGTACGGCAGCATCAATCTATTGAGCTACGGGAGTGCCCAGGAGAGTATCATGCGGATTGAAGGTTCTAATATTGCAAACGAATTGATCAAAAGCATAGAAAATGAATGAATAGATCCAACCCACTTAATTGCACAGGGAATGTCTTTATAATCCAATACTTACCGAATGAGTTGAAAAATTAGGATCATATCCGAATTAGTTGTAGTCAAAAAGGGTAAAATAGTGAGCCATCGATCAAAACAGAATGGACATCCGGTACCTCTTGAGGGTATTGATTTTTTCGACCAAGAAAAAACATATCCAAAGGAGGCCTGCGATGTCCGAACCCACTATAGCACCCTATTTTCCGTTTCGTCGAATCAAAATTATCGATCAGGTCGTTTCGGAAGACGCGTCCAAAGCCCGGATTCAGATTCAACCCGACAAGCGCTTTCAACCCATCTGCCATTGCTGTGGACAGACGGCCTCCGGTGTGCACAGCTGGACCGAGCGCAAGGTGCGGGATTTGAACCTTGCCGCCACATCGGTCTGGATCAATTGCCACTACCGCAAACTGTTCTGTTCCCATTGTCATCGTGTCAGTGTCGAAGATTTAGAGCTGTTTCATCCATACCTGCGCGTAACAACCCGATTGGCGCGTTACATTTACCAGCTGTGCCGGATCATGACCGTCACCGATGTCGCCCGGCATTTGGGGCTGAACTGGAAAACGGTCAAAGACATCGACAAATATTACCTGGAACGCGATTACGGCCAGCCGGATTTAAACGGGTTAAGCACCCTGGCCGTGGACGAGATTTCAATTCGCAAAGGCCATCGGTATCTGACAGTCGTGCTGGATTATGTCAGCGGCCGCGTGGTCTATGTCGGCAAGGACCGCAAGGCCGAAACCCTGGAGTGCTTCTTCGATCAGCTCAGCCGTAAGCAACTCGATGATATCAAGGCCGTGGTGATGGACATGTGGGATCCGTTCATCAGGGCCGTTAAAAAAAAGTGCCTCAAGCTAAAATCGTATTCGACCTGTTTCATGTGGTTGCCGGTTTTAATCGCGTCATCGACCAGGTTCGAAACAGCGAGTATCGCGAAGCCAGCAAACAGGACAAAGCGGTTTACAAGGGCGCCAAGTACCTGTTGCTGAGAAACCGTGAAAACCTAAAGAGCCCGGAACAACGAGAACATCTCAAGGAACTGCTGGCGATAAACGAAACCATCAACACCGTCATGATTCTCAAAGAGAAGCTCAAACACATCTGGACATACCGCTCGCGGTCCTGGGCCGCCAAGTCACTTGATTCCTGGTGCTCACTGGCCCGCTCCATAAACCAACCGTCGGTGAACGACTTTGCCAACATGCTTGAACGGCATCGCTATGGTATTCTCAACCACTGCGAATACCCCATTCACACTGGAAAACTCGAAGGGGTCAATAACAAAATAAAGGTAATAAAGCGAAAAGCATATGGATTCCACGATCTACGGTACTTTACATTGAAAATCTATCAGGCTTTCTCCCACTAATCGGGAGGAGAACCGCATTTTATAATCTTTGAACCCTAAACCCTGAACCTTTTAACCCTGAACCGGTCAGTTTAGATA
>JBATHN010000383.1:0-1929 GCA_049666885.1 Desulfobacterales bacterium | reverse complement strand
CGTCGTGTCGACATGGAGCGCAGCCGCGATCGCTCCTTTTGTTGCGGCGGCGGGGGCCTGATGCTCTTCTACGAACCGGAGAAGGAAGAGCAGCGCATGGGCGTGATCCGGGTCCAAATGGCCAAAGATGCCGGTGCCAATGTCATCGTCACCGCCTGTCCCTTCTGTCTGGTGAACATCGAGGACGCCATCAAGGTTGCCGGGTTGGAAGGTCAGATGGAGGCGGTCGATCTTTGTGAACTGGTCAGCCGGCAGCTTGAATAGTGCGCGCCCGCAAGCGCGAATAAATATAGGCTTTAAGATAAAGTTTTGGACTGTGTTATCGGTCGACGGCGTATTACAATACAGCCTTCTCCCTCTGGCCTTGCCCAAAACTTTATCTTAAAGCCTATAGCCTCGGCCGAGACGCTTGAAAGAGTCACTAATTTACAGGTAAGGCGGTCGGCTGATCATTTCATCGATATTTTTCAGCAGGCATTGATATTCTATTACGAAAATAAAGTAGGCGCCTCCGCCCGGATAAACGGTTTCGAGCCGCGGCTGAAACTCGCCGCCAACGGGTTCTAAGCCTGGACCAGGCCTGTTTTCAAAGAATGGGTTCGGATTAAGCCCGAAGGTTGTGCCTTCCATGCGGCATTGACATTGGGTACGGTCCAAGACCCCGTAGGCGGTTCAGACAGTCAGCCGCTGTTCTCAACCGCTCATCCGGGCTCTGGCGCATCATTATTATGGATCGTGGTGGCCTTTAGGGCCAGAAGTGTTGAGTAAAAATCAATTCAGGGAGGGTGAACATGGAGATTCTGGTTTGTGTGAAAAGGGTTCCCGATACGGCCGAAAACGAGATCGAGGTGAACCGGGACGGCTCGGACATCGAACGCGACGATCTCGTCTACTCGGTCAACGAGTGGGACAATTATGCCGTCGAAGAAGCGATACGGATCCGCGATAAAGTGGGTGGCAGTGTAACGGTGGCCACCGTCGGTGACGAAGATGCCGAGGAGGTTCTCAGACGGGAGATGGCCATGGGCGCCGACAATGGGATTCTGCTATCCGATGCGTCTTTCGCGGGTACCGACGGCAGAGGCATTGCAGCGATCCTCAAGACAGCGGTGGAAAAAGGGAAATACGACCTGGTCTTAACCGGGGCCCTGGCGGATGACGGTGCCGGTCAGGTCGGCGGCATGCTGGCGGCTCTCCTGGACTGGCCGTATGCGTCGGTCGTCAACTCGATCGAAATCCTGGACGGCGGCAAAATAAAGGTCGGCCGGGAAATCGAGGGGGGTAACCATGAGATCAACGAGATCGACCTTCCCTGCGTGCTCTCGATCCAGACCGGCATCAACGAACCGCGTTATGTCGGTATTCGCGGCATTCGCAAGGTGGCCTCGGTAGAGATTCCGGTTTACGGCGCGGCTGATCTCGGTCTGAGTGCCGAAGCCGTTGGCGCCAGGGTCAGTCGGGCAGATTATTTCGTTCCCGTGCTCGGTGCCGGCGCCGAAATTCTGGAAGGCAGCATGGAGGAAAAGATCGACAAACTCATTGAACTTCTAAAAGCCAAAGGAGGGCTGAAGTAATGGCCGGACAGGTTTTTGTCTATATCGTTCATAAAAATGGGGTGGCTGATGACACGGCCATGGAACTGCTGGCAGCCGCAGCCAAAATCGATACCGGAGTGCCGGTAACGGCCGTTGTCACCGGAGCGGATGCCGAGCTCGACGGCGTGTGCAACTCACTGACCGCTTCCTACCCGGAGGTCTGGAAGATCGACAACCAGGCGCTGGCCTATCCCAATGCCGAAATCGTCCGCAAAGCACTGGTCAATATCCTGCCGGCCGACGCCATTGTCCTGCTGCCGTACGATACCTTCGGACTGGACCTCGGTCCGGGGCTTTCGATCAAACTCGACAGCGCCTACGTTGCCGACGCGGT
>JBATHN010000382.1:0-1563 GCA_049666885.1 Desulfobacterales bacterium | reverse complement strand
GTGCCGAAAGAGGTTCGTCCATGAGAAGGACATCCGGTTCAATCACGATCGCCCGGGCCAGGGCGATGCGCTGCTGCTGGCCGCCTGAAAGCTGCGCCGGCATCCGGTTTTCGACGCCGGGCAGGCGCACCATCTCCAAGGCTCGCGTCACCTTTTTCTTGATGTCATCTTTCGACACATCCCGGTACTTCAAGCCAAAGGCAACGTTGTCGAAGATGTTTTTGTGTGGAAATAGCGCGTAGTTCTGAAAAATCATTCCTAGGTTTCGTTTGTGAATTGGGGTGTCGTTGATCCGCACCCCCTTGATAAATATATCGCCATCGGTAGGATCTTCAAGCCCGGCCACCATGCGCAGCAGGGTGGTCTTCCCACATCCGGAGGGACCCAACAGCGTCACCAGACTGCCCTCTTCGATGTCGATATCCATTTTCTCAACGGCGACAACGTTGCCGAACCGTTTTAAAATCCCTTTGAATTGCACCATGGGCTGTTTGTTGCCGGTCGCCAATTTATCCTATCTCCCGGTTCTCGGTAATCAATTCCAGGGTCGGAGGGCGTCCTGCTGAATGAGCTGTCCGCCCCCCGCCATAACATGGCATTTACAGCCACATCGGAAACTGACCAGAGTGCCTTTTAAAAAACCGTAAATGGGCGCTAACTTCCCGCCTTGATGCGGTCCCATTTTTCAGTCCATTCCACCTGATGGGCGTTCCAATAGGCGGGATCGGCAAACAGGTAGCCTTCCAGTTTGCCGGTGGGATCGAAGGACGGCATCTTTTGAATTTTTTCGGGCATCTTCACTTTTGACGGGTCGAGGCTGGGCGGATAGTTTTGCGCTTCGGAGACGGCGATGGCACAACCCGGTTCAAGCATGAAATTGAGTAGTTTCTCGGCCACCGCAAGATCCGTCCCCTTTAAGACGAATAGATATTCCATCCAGCTATAGGTCCCCTTGGGAGAGAGATACCCGATGGGATGACCTTCCTGCTGAAGGGCCGCCACCCGCCCGGACCAGGCCACCGTGGCATAGATTTCCTCGTTGGCCAGCAGGCTCATCAGTTCGGCACCGGAACTCCAATATTTCTTCATCAGATCGCGCTGTTCGCTCAACGCCGCCCATATCGCCTTGAGGTCGGTCATATTGTTGGGGCTCTGGCCGGTGTGCAGCGCGGCGTACCACATATTGGTTCTGAAGTCGCCCCCCCAACTGCCGAGTTTGTCTTTCAGCTCTTTATCCCACAGCAGGGCGACGCCGAGCTTTTCGGCCTTTTCCTTGCTGATATGTTTGGTGTTGTAGGCGATGCCGGTTTGTCCCAAATCATACGGCACGGCCGACAGGGTCCCCTTGGTGATCTTCTTCAACGGCTCGATCATGGCCGACATGACATTTTTGAGATTGGGAATTTTCGACTCATCCAGCACCGCCGAAAATCCCAGGTCTACGTAGCGGGCATAGTCGAAAACAGCGCTGAGATGAGCGATATTGAACTCGCCGCCCGGCGGATAGGAGGCCTTGACCCGCGTCAGGTAGGAGTTCATGTCGCCGAATTCACCATCAATGAC
>JBATHN010000381.1:0-2694 GCA_049666885.1 Desulfobacterales bacterium | reverse complement strand
TCCAAGGCCCTTATCGCCGAAATGCGGGATCTGGCTACGCGCAACGAGCAAGAGATCAGTGCAGCGGTCGAAAACAGCAAGAAACGCATGGCCGAACTGGCCAACGCAGGAGCAGCGATAGCAAATGTCTGAAGAGCAGGCATCCGAAAAAATAGATTTATCCGAGGTGATGCTGGCTATGGACGTGGTCGACACGCTCCGGCATCAGCGGTCGATTGTCGAGCGGGAACTTCAATCCGGGGACCGTGAAGCCGACCTGATCGGAAAACTTCGCAAAATTTACGCCGATCAGGGCCTGGAGGTCTCGGACGAGGTGATCGCAGAGGGCGTGAAGGCCATGCGGGAGGAGCGCTTCGCCTACCGGCCGCCGCCCGGGGGGTTGAAAACGACACTGGCGCGGCTGTACGTGAACCGGGGCCGCTGGGCCAAGCGGGCGATGTGGCTCTTGATCGCCGTCGCGGCCGTTTGGGCTGGCTACCGGTATCTTTACGACATGCCGGCCGAGCGCGGCCGGAGTCGCTTGGCCCGGGAAATCAATGCCCAGGTGTCCGACCAGAAGGAACGAATCGCCACACTGCAGATTCGGATCAGCGCCGCGACCGGTGACTTGGAGAAGGTCCTCCGGTCGGTGCCGGACGCAGTATCAGCATCAGCCCGCCGGCTCTCGGACGGGGCCCGGCAATCGTTATCCTTGTCCGCCCGGCAGCTGGGGGCCGCCGATAAACTCGGGCCGGTGGCCGGTATCGACCCGAACAACCTGGAAACCTACGCAACAAAAATCCAACAGCGCCTGACCGAACAAAAGGGCATCATCGACCGCGCCCAGAACGACCTGGAAAACGCCGAGGCTGCTATTGGATCGATCCGGTCGTTGGGAACCGACTTCAACGATCTCGATTCGCTGCGTGCCGAGGCCTTGAAGGCGGCTCGCGAGAAAGGGGTGGCGGAAAAAATCGAAGCGCTTTACAACAACGCGCTCTCAGCTGTCAAGTCCGGTGACCTCGAGACGGCCAAGACCACCCGGAATGCGCTGCAGTACACGCGTGACGTGCTGGGGCAGGAGTACACCCTGCAAATCGTCTCGCGTCCGGGAACGCCCAGCGGCGTCTGGCGGTATCCGGACGACAGCCGCACGGCGCGCAATTACTACCTGATCGTGGAGGCCGTTTCACCGAGCGGTCAGCGTCTCAAGCTTCCCATCACTTCCGAGGAAGACGGCAAGGTGCGCGTAGCAAGCGAGTGGGGTCTGCGGGTCGAGCCGCAGGTTTACGAACAGGTCAAGCAGGACAAGCAGCAAGACGGGATCGTGAACCGCAAGATCGTCGGGTCAAAGAAAAGGGGAGACCTCACACCGGAATACACGGTCGCCACCACGGGTGGCACAATTACCGAATGGTAGGACGGACAAGGCCATGATGAACGGAACAGATCAGTTGGCGATCATCAACCAGCACATTGCAACGGCCCGCGACGGCGTCGATAAGACTTACCAACGGATGGAAGCCGCGAACCAACGATTGGCCCGACTGCGGAATCAGTTGACCGAAGAGTATCGACAACTGGCCCGGTTCCGCCTGGACGATCTGGCAGCCAACCGGGTGGCCACTCAGTTGGATGAAACCGACCGGGCCGTGTTGAAACTGTTGGAACGCCGTTCGCTGGCGCTGCGCGAGCTGGACAGCGCCATCGAGCAGTCCATCGCACGGCAGGGACCACTAAACGCAGAACGGGAGCAAGCGGTCCGCAAACGCGACGATCTGGTGAAGCAGATCGACGAAAGCGCCGCCGAGGTCAAATTACAGCTCGGTCGGCAGGAAGCGTACCAGGAGCAGGAGAAGCGTGTGGCAGATACGGCCGCCCGGGCCGAGGAGGCCGAAAAAAAAGCCGCCCAGGCCGAGTTTGATCAGGAGGAGAAGGGCAAGCCGTACCGCGAGGACCCGCTGTTTATGTACCTTTGGAAACGCCGCTTTCTGACGCCGGAGTACGCCGGCGGTGGGTTGACCCGCGGTCTGGACGGATGGGTGGCCAAGATGATCAAATATGTGGATGCCCGCAGCAATTACTTTATGCTGACGGAACTGCCGGTGCGGTTGCGCGAGCACGCCGAGAGGCAGAAGGCGATCGCCGTTGAAGAGCTTCAGAAGCTGCGCGACATGGAAGCCAAAGCCCTTCAGATCGACGGGATTGTCCGGGACAAGACGGCGCTTGCGACAGCGCAAAAATCCCTGAAGGAGATCGAGGCCCGCATCGAGGCCGAGGAAAAGCGACACGAAACGCTTTTCCAGCAGCGCTCGGTTTTCTCCACAGGCTCGGATGAAATCTCAAGGCAAGCGTTAGAGCTGCAAGTATCCGAAATCAAGAGCGAGACCTTGGCCAGTCTCTATATGCAGGCCAAGATGACGAGCAAACCCGACGACGATGTGATCGTCGCCCGGATCCGGGACCTGCAGCTGGAGGAGAAAAATCTCGGCGCGGAAATCGCGGCGCTTCAAACGCAGGAACGCCAGCACCAGCAATCCTTTCGGGAACTCGAGGACCTCCGGCGCCGCTTCAGGCAGAGCAGCTACGACTCCCGCCATTCCTATTTTCCAAGCGGCTTCGAGCTGGCGGCCCTGCTCGGCATGCTCATGTCAGGCAGGGCCTCGGGCGGCGACGTGTGGGACCGCATCGGCCGGGAACAGCGATTCCGACAAC
>JBATHN010000380.1:0-4938 GCA_049666885.1 Desulfobacterales bacterium | reverse complement strand
GCTGCAATAACCGTCCGCATTCGGCGGCGTGATCTGGATAAAGGCTGCATCGATCTGAATCCGGCCGGAGGTGATCAGGCGCGGTATTTCCGAAAACCGGCTCGGAATCAGGTCGACCTGTCCGGCGTTGATGGCCTCGCTTGCGGCCCAACCCGAGTAAAACGTCTTCAACCGGTAACGATGAGTGCTCAGGGCCTTGAGGGAAATGGCATCCCCAAGGCTGACCAGCTGAATGAGCTCGAGATCCTGAAAGTGGGTTGCTTCCGCGCCCATCACATGCTTCATCAGGGTGCGGGGTTCGGCCACACCGGTGCCGATGAAAACGCTCATCCCGGACGCGAGGTTCGCGATGGCCTGCTCCGGCGGCACCACCAACTTTTCCCAATCGACGCCGGTCGGCTTTTTGGGGGACAAGCTTGCGGGTTTGACGGTTCTCGACTTCATATTTATTCTTATAGTCCGAACCGTAAAAAACGGTCAATCGCAAAATAGCATCTATGAATTTTCCGCTTTGGATCGAAAACGCCTTTCTCCGCAGCGCAGATGCCCTCTTTCGGCTCTATGCGCAGCCCCGTCCTGCGGCAGAGCGCCTCGCGGGTTGTAGGATCATCTCTCACCGCGGCGAACACGACAACCGGCAGATCATCGAGAATACGATTCCCGCTTTTCAGGCAGCCGTCGCCGGCGGCGTCTGGGGAATCGAGTTCGATGTGCGCTGGACCCGTGACCGGCGGCCGGTGGTGATTCACGATCCGGATACCCGGCGGTTGTTCGGGGGGCGCACAATCCGGATTCGTCAGACGGACTACCGGGCCCTGAAGAGCGCCTGCCCCCTGATTCCTTCCCTCGAAGAGGTGGTGCAGACGTTCGGCCGACGGGTGCACCTGATGGTTGAACTCAAGCACGAACGGTTTCAGGACATCGGGGAGCAGCGATGCGCACTGCAGGCGCATTTTACGGGTCTTACACCCGTTGACGATTTTCACCTGATGTCGCTGACGCCGGAAGTTTTGGATGTTTTCGATGTCGTACCAGTTGCGGCTCGACTACCGATCGCGCAGGCCAATGTCGGCGCCATCAGCCGCCTGGCAGCCTCGAAACCTTACGGAGGTCTTCTCGGCCATTACCTTTTGGTGACCGATGCCCTGGTCGGAAAACACACTATACTCGGCCAGAATGTGGGGACGGGATTTGTCGACTCCGTAAACTGCCTTTTCCGAGAAGTGAACCGCCATATCACCTGGATTTTCTCCAACCGGGCCGCCGCCCTTCAAGCCGCAATCGACGGGTCCCTGAACCCGTCTCCTCTTCGCCGTCAGGGCGCGGGTTGATCTTTTGGTGATGAGACGCTAAAGTAAAAGTGCTGGATTTGTCTCCCAATTTGAAGACGGGCCTGGTCCAGCCCGTTGGCAGCGAGTTTCAGCCGTCTTTCGAAACCGGTTATGCGGGCGGAGACGCCCACCTTATTTTCGAACTAAAGCGATAAACATCCTTAACTTTTCTGGAGATTGACGGCTATGGAATCGATCCTGAAACCACTTGACTTATTGGAGGAGCAAGCCGGTGCCGGGACCGGAACGTGGCTGCCCTGCAGCGGGCCCTGGCTCAGCGCCTTGTCACCCATCGACGGTCGGCAGATCGGCGCTATACGGTCGGCCGGAAGGGACGACAGCAATGCCGTCATATCCCGTGCTGTGGAGGCTTTCAAGGCCTGGCGCACCGTTCCGGCACCCCGGCGCGGCGAGATTGTCCGTCAGATCGGCGAAGCTCTGCGTCTGCGCAAGAAGGAGCTGGGGGTCTTGGTCAGCCTGGAAACAGGCAAAATTCGGGCCGAAGGCGAGGGAGAAGTTCAGGAGATGATCGACATTGCCGATTTTGCACTGGGCCAGTCACGGATGCTCTACGGTTTGAGTATGCACAGCGAACGGCCCGACCACCGAATGTACGAGCAGTGGCATCCGCTGGGACCAGTCGGGGTGATCACCGCTTTCAATTTTCCCGTGGCCGTCTGGTCGTGGAATGCCCTCATAGCTCTGGTTGCCGGCGACACCGTCATCTGGAAGCCATCCTCTAAGGCCGCTCTCACGGCGATAGCCGTCATGAAGATCGTTTGGCCCGTGCTGCAGCGCAACAACCTGCCCGAGGGCATCCTGAGCCTTCTCGTCGGAGGCCGTGATACGGTCGGGGACCCCTTGATCAACGACCCGCGGGTTCCTCTGATCTCGGCCACCGGCAGTGTCCGCATGGGGCGTCACGTCGCCCAGGCGGTGGCGGCACGCCTGGGACGGAGCCTTTTGGAACTGGGCGGCAACAATGCCATCATCGTGACGTCCAGCGCCGATATCGAACTGGCCGTGCGGGCGATACTCTTCGGAGCGGTCGGTACCGCCGGACAGCGCTGCACCACAACCCGGCGTCTGATCGTGCATGCGGACATCTACGAGCGGATTGCCGCCGAGCTCGTGAACGTCTACCGTCAGATCAAAATCGGCGATCCCTTGGAAGAGGGCGTTCTCATGGGACCGCTGATTGACACCGATGCCACGGCGGCCCTTCAGGCGGCGTTGGCGCAGGTCAAGGACCAGGGCGGCAGGGTGCTTTACGGCGGTACGGTTCTCAGCGGCGGTCTTTACGATACCGGTACGTATGTGACCCCCTGCATCTGCGAAGCCCGGGCCGACATGCCGATCGTACAGACGGAAACTTTCGCCCCGCTGCTCTATTTGATCAAGTACGAAACCATCGAAGAGGCGGTCGCCTACCACAACGCGGTTCCGCAGGGGCTTTCATCGGCCATTTTCACACGCGACATCCGGGAATCGGAATTTTTTTTGAGCTCCCGCGGCAGCGATTGCGGCATTGCCAATGTCAATATCGGGACTTCCGGGGCCGAAATCGGAGGGGCCTTCGGTGGGGAAAAAGAAACCGGCGGAGGTCGCGAGTCCGGCTCCGACGCCTGGAAGGCTTACATGCGGCGCCAGACCTGCAGCCTGAACTGGTCCAGTGAGCTGCCGCTGGCGCAGGGAATCACCTTCAACCTCGGGTGAATTGGGGGGGAATTGTCAAATCGGCGGAAAAGAAAGGTGCTGTTCAGCCTTAAATCGTAACATTTGCGCAAGAAGCGAAGACATGTTGTTAAAGTGAAATCCCGGGGTTCATCGGGAATAGGGTTTCAGGTTTCAGGTGCCAGGTGTCAGCAACCCCCAAATCCCGAAACCTGAAACTTGAGCACTGAATTGGTTGCGGCCGAAGACCTGCAGCGGTGAATAATCAGTATCTTCTTGCCGTGGGAAAGGAAATTATAGGTTCCGGGCCCGAGCAGTCGGTGTTTGGCTGCCAGCCTCTCCTGCGAGCCCGGTCGACCGATAATATCTCAACGGTCGCGGTCGTCACACCTCGGCCGGCTGTTCGACCGGGACGGTGATGACCGGCACCGGAGAGTTTCGGACCACCTTTTCGGCCGTGCTGCCCATGCGGTAGTGGCCTTTCTCGCCGCAGGTCGATAAGACCACGGCATCGACTTTTTCTTTGTCAATCAGCTTGAGGATCTCCTGCGCGGGATCCCCGATCGCCACATGTTTGATATAAAGGGGACATCCCTCCAGGGAGCTGGCGCAAAGCTCATCCAAACGGTTCTTGGCGGTTTTTTCTTCCCACGTCAGGATTTTTTCGATCGTTTCCTGCTGGAATTCTCCATACCATGACTTGTGGTGGGCGATATCTTCGATGACGTAGAGGACGTGGATTTCGGTGTTATACTTTTCGGTGAGCGACTTGACATAGGGTAGGGCTTTTTCAGCGCAGCTCGAAAGATCTGTCGGCCAAAGAATTTTTTGCATTTCCATAGAAGGCTCCTTTTCGCTTCGGATCAAATGCCAGTTTAGATGATAATAAAACCCTTGACGCGAATGTAAAGAGGCCGTCTATATTTATATGGCATCCCTTAATCTGGAATGACGTTGTGATAGAAAGGCTGACATGTTGAAACCGATGCTGCGATTTTTTATGGTGATGCTGGTGCTGACTGTGATGGGAGCGAACTCCGCCGCTCTGGCCGAAGAGGAGACCCCGGAACCGCTGACCCTTCGCTTGCAGAAAAAAATTGAAGCTGAACGACGACGGGCCCAGTTTACCTGCCGGGGCGAGCTCGTCTGCGGGGTGGCGGACCTGCCGCTTTTTTATGCCCGGAGGGGATTTCAGCCGGCCTGGGCGGCCGACGCCACTTTGCACAATGCCGATTCTCTGCTTGCGGCCATTCACGCGGCACGCCGCGACGGTCTGCAGACCGAGGACTACCATTTGGCCAAAATCGAGTTTCTCCTCGGTGAGCTGAAACGGGACCGGTTTTTGGGTATACCGCCCGATCCGGACCTGCTCGTGGACCTCGATCTCCTCCTGACCGACGCCTTTTTGGTGCTCGGTTCGCATCTGCTGGGGGGCCGGGTGAACCCCGAGACCCTCCATGCCGAGTGGCTTGCCTACAATCCGAAGACAGATCTGGCCGGTATTCTGGAGGCGGCCCTTGCCGCCAGACAAATCGAGGCGGCCCTGGATCGACTGCGACCACCGCACGCGGGATATGCAGATCTGAAGGCAGCCCTGCAGCGGTACCGCGATATCGAGACCCTCGGCGGATGGCCGCTTCTGCCGGAGAATCTGTCGCCGCAGGCAGGCGATGTGGGTGATCACATCGCCCTTTTGCGGCAACGCCTTTCGGTCTCGGGTGATCTCGACCTGCAGGAAAACCAGGGGGAGGACCACTACGACAAGTTCCTTGAAGAGGCCGTGCTGCGGTTTCAGGCGCGACATGGGCTGCCGCCGACCGGTCGCATCGACGAGCAGACTCTTAATGAGCTGAATGTTCCGGCGGCTGTTCGCACCCGGCATATCGAATTGAATTTGGAAAGATGGCGCTGGATTCCGCATGAACTGGGTGCC
>JBATHN010000379.1:0-1624 GCA_049666885.1 Desulfobacterales bacterium | reverse complement strand
CCTGACCTGGCCGCAGACCCTGCTTTTCAGTCTTTTAATCGGGGCAGCCGGACAGGCTGGGGATCTATTCGAGTCGATGCTGAAGCGGGCGTCACAGGTCAAAGATTCCGGCGCGCTGCTGCCGGGCCACGGCGGCATCCTCGATCGTATCGACGCGCTGCTGTTCGCAGCCCCGGTTGCCTATTTTCTAAAAGTATTTATTTTATGAGTCGATTTTCCGCCAGACCTTCAGCTCAGTGGGAAATGAACGGATGACGTCTTGCAGATGAAGCGTTTGAGCATTCTGGGGTCGACCGGATCGATTGGCCGGAACACGCTGGCGGTGGTTGCCCGTTTCCCGGAAAGATTTGCCGTCGAGGCTTTGGCGGCAAAATCGAACCTGCCGCTTCTTTGCGAGCAGATCGCTCTGTTCAAACCTGAATTGGCGGTCGTTCACAATCAATATCTGGCCGGTAAACTTCGGAAAATGCTGCCGGAGACCAGCCGGACCCGGGTGCTTTGCGGCATGAAAGGTTACTGTGAGGCGGCTTCACTGCAGTCGGTCGACATGGTCGTCACCGCTGTCGTGGGGGCTGCCGGGGTCGTGCCCACTCTGGCGGCGATAGATGCCGGTAAAGATGTCGCACTGGCCAACAAGGAAACCCTGGTGGTGGCCGGTGAAATCGTGATGCAGAACGCCGCGGCCCGCAACGTCCGCATTTTGCCGGTGGACAGCGAACACAGCGCCATTTTTCAGTGCCTGGCCGGTAGTCGTCCCGAAGATCTGAGCAAAATACTGTTGACCGCTTCCGGTGGCCCTTTTCATAATCGACCGATAAAAGAGTTCGCCGGCATCACTCCCGAGGCGGCCCTAAGGCATCCCAACTGGCAAATGGGCCCTAAGATTACCGTTGATTCGGCCACCTTGATGAATAAGGGGTTGGAGGTCATCGAGGCCAAATGGCTCTTTGGTGTGACGTTGGCCCAGATCGAAGTTGTCGTTCATCCCCAGAGCATCGTGCATTCAATGGTCGCCTTTCGGGATGGATCGGTGATGGCCCAGATGGGTGTTCCGGACATGAAAGGCGCCATTGCCTATGCGCTCTCTTTCCCGGCGCGGCTTCCTCTGGCTCAGCCGGTGCCGGACTTCACCAATGGCATGACACTGACATTTCAGAAACCGGACTTCGAAAAGTTTCCCTGTCTGTCCCTTGCCTTCCGGGCTGGGGAAAGCGGTGGAACGCTGCCGGCCGTCATGAACGCGGCCAACGAAGTGGCGGTGCAGACGTTTTTGAATGGCCGAATCGCTTTCACGCGCATACCTCAGATCATCCGAGCGGTCATGGAATTACATGCGGTTATTGACAAACCGGACCTGACGGCGTTGCTCGAAGCCGATCGCTGGGCCCGCACTGCTGCCGAAGAGCGGATCGATGCCCTTTAGAAAAAGAGAATCATCTTTAGCCGCTGTTCGCAATCGCTTATCCGGGCTCCGGCGCGTCGTTTTCATGCACCGTGGTGGCCTAAAAGGCCATGATCGATGACATCCGTCATCCAGCTAAACCGGCTCAACGGGCTCAACCGGCCAAACGGGCCAAACTTAACAAAGGAATGTTCCTCTACCTCCGGTGTGCTATTTCAATGC
>JBATHN010000378.1:0-4081 GCA_049666885.1 Desulfobacterales bacterium | reverse complement strand
CACGAGAAGGGATATGACCTATGGAAAACAATAAGAACCCTATGGCAACCGGTATGCTGGCGGGCATTGTGCTCGCGGCGATTTTTCTGGTGGGGTTTTTGATTTTTGGTAAACCGCATGTTGATTTGACCGACCCGGAAATGGTTGCGAAAAAACAGGCGACGGCAGCCAAAGGCGCCGATGCCGTTGCACAGCCACCGCAGGACACACAAATAAAGTCCGGCCAGGAAGTCAGTGGGGTCAATGCAATAGGGCAGTCAAGCCACTGGAAAGATCTCCAGTCCTTACCTTTCCCGGAAAATTATCCAACAAAGGAATCCGCCGACCGCCTTTACGACGAAGTCCTCTTCCAACGCGCCTGCCAGGTCGTCATCTGGTCCCTGCCGGCCACCGCCCTGTGGGCAATGAAGAAGGGCTCGGAAGCCGAGTTCGGCGAGGGCTCCAATGTCTTTCCCATCTGGAAGGACCGCCTTAGCGCCGAAACCATCGTCAGCACCCCTAACTCCGATGTGATCTACGGCATGGGTTACCTTGATCTGAAAAAGGACGGCCCCACCGTCATCGAAGTGCCCCCAAAACTCCAAGGTATCCTCGATGACTTCTGGCATCGCCCGCTCACCGATGTCGGGTTTGTCGGCCCGGACAAGGGCGAAGGTGGCAAATACCTCATCCTGCCTCCGGACTTCAAGGGCGAGTCCCCGGAAGGCTACTTCACTTTCAAGTCCTCGACATACAACGTCTTCGTATTCTGGCGCGCTTTCCGCGATGAGGACGGAGGCACCAAGGAGGGAGTTGCTCTGATGGAGCGGACCAAGATCTATCCGCTCAGCAAAAAGGACAACCCACCGGAAATGGTGTTCCCGAACGGCACCGGTAGGGCGGCCAACATGCTCTACCCTCAAGACTACAGCTATTTCGAGGGCCTCGCTGATTTTGTGAGCAACGAGTACGTCGGCCACGAGGATTGGTCGATGCGTGGCATGATGGCATCTCTTGGCATTATTAAAGGAAAACCATTCGAACCAGATGCACACATGAAAGAGATTTTGGCGGCTGGTGCGGATGTTGGGATGAAGATGGCCCAGGCATTACGCCATGGGGATAAACTTCCGAACACCCTCTACTACGATGACCGACAGTGGCACAACGTCCTCAACGTCCTCGACGTCGAGTTCAAACAGGAAACCTACATCGACATCGATGCACGCATGGGCATGTTCAAGATCGGCTATTCCATCAGCCCGGCCATGGTCATGAACATGGTCGGCAAAGGCTCCAAGTATCCCTTCGCCTACCGTGATTCCGATGGTAACCACCTCTCTGGCGGTTCCTTTTATAAATTACACCTTCCACCCAACGTCCCTGCGGAAAACTTCTGGTCGGTAACGCTTTATGATGGATATAACGCTTCCGGCTTGAAAAACGGTCAGCCGTTCCCATCTATCGGATCATTAGATAAATTGAAATATAATGATGACGGATCGGTTGACCTTTATTTCGGCCCAGAACTTCCCAAGGGGGCGCCTGAGTCGAATTATCTGCGCACCGTTCCGGGCAAGGGCTGGTTTACCTTGCTGCGGCTCTATAGCCCAAGCAAACCATTTTTCGACCAGTCTTGGCGGCCGGGTGATTTCGAAAAGATCAAGTAAAGGAAAAATAATATTGCCATCGTAAAGTGTCCACGGGTTGAAGGGCACTACCTATAAAAACAAACTGGAGGAAAAATGAAATACAAGACCTTGACATTCATTGCGCTGGTCGTTTTCATCGCTGTATTTGTGGCGTTCGGAAACGCTTCGGCTGAAACCTTAAAAACCCGTATCGGCGAACTCGAATTCACTCATGATTTCGCCAACGGTTACCCCACTGATGCCGCGGTGGAGAAGATCTTCGACGAGATGGATTTCCAACGCGCTTGTCAGGCCTATATCTGGGCCATTCCGGTGGTCTCAATGTCGCAGTGGCAGCATGAGCACATGGCGACCCTCGGTGCTGAGAACGGCCAGATCGTTTTCATCGAGTCCTTTAAAGATCGTGCTGGCGGCTTAACCTACAACGCCACGACGCCCTATGTGCTCCCATTTATCGACCTGGCAGACGGACCATGGGTAGCAGTGATGCCGGAGGGAGAGGTTCGCGGCGCCGCCCACGACATGTGGCAGATCGCCATGACCACCCTAACCGAGCCGGGCAAATACATGTTTGTTGGCCCCGGCCAGGAAGTGCCTGAAGGTGAGGAGGCTGAAGGATACAAGATTACCAAGTCGCCAACCAACAGCTTGTTGCTGGGTATCCGCCTGATGTCGACAGACCGCGATGAAAGAATGAAACAACTGAAGAAGATCGAGATTTACCCTTGGGCCGAGCGCAAAAGTCCGCGTCCACGCAGCTACATTACCCCTGGCGGAAAACACTGGCTGGGCGCACAACCACGTGGAATGGAATATTGGGAACGGCTTGCGGATGTCGTCAACCGCGAGCCTGTATTCGAGCGTGATCGTTTCTTCATGGCCATGTTAAAGGAACTCGGCATCGAAAAAGGCAAGCCATTCCAGCCAACCGAACGCCAAAAGAAAATTCTTACCGACGCAGCGCTCGTGGGAGAGAGCATGGCCAAGGCAAACAACTTTGCCAAGCGCTTGAAGACCGGAAAGTACGTTAAAGGATCCCATTGGTATTTCGCCACCGTGGCCTTTCCCGACCAGAAAGCCGAGAACTATGACCAGCTCGACGAGCGTGCCGCCTGGTTCTACGAAGCGGTGACTAACAATGCAGCCATGCACGGCCAACGCACCGGTAAGGGACAGGTCTATATGGCCTCCAACAAAGACAAGGACGGCGACTGGCTTGACGGCGGTAAAAATTATGTTTTACACGTGCCGCCCGATGTCCCGGCCGAACTGTTCTGGTCGATCACGCTGTACGATGTCGATACTCGCTGCCTCTTGCAAAACAAACAGGAGATTGCCGACCGATCTTCGCGCATGGACCTGATCATCAATAAGGATGGCTCCGTGGATATCTACATGGGACCGGATGCTCCCACGGGAAAAGAGAAAAACTGGATCCCCACCGTACCTGGAAAGGCATGGTTTCCCTATTTTAGACTCTATTCCCCGAAGAAGACGTTTCTCGATCGTACCTGGGTACTGCAGGATATCGAGAAGGTGAAGTGATCCGAAAGGAAAAACGTGGCGTCGCATGGGAAAAAAATAGACGACCAGCAGAAAATTCCCACCGCGCTGGCAGTCCGCTGGCAAAGGACCGATGGTGGGTATGTGCTGGAGCTGTTTGGCATCGGGCCTAACGGCAATGTAACGGCGTCCTATTTCAACCCGCTTTCGATAAACGTATCGCGGTCACGATGAGAAGAAAAAGAGGGACGGTTGGAACTGTTCGTGGAACTGCGCGATTTCCATTATCCCGGCTCTACCTACACGCTGGCCTATCAACCTGATCGGGATCGATTGGTCGGCATCTACTATCAGGCGGCGATAGGCCAGACGTTTGACGTTGAATTCGTGAAGAAAAAATAACCTTCGCGATTTCTGCGCGGTCGACCATGCTCAGCAGGATATTTTGTCAGGCCAATAAGGCAAAAATGGAGCAAAAAACGAGACTGGAAAGGAGTACAGCATGAAAACCGGATTTAAAATCATCTTCACCCTGGTTTGCACTATCGTCATATCGGCTGGAATGTCGGTGCAGGCCGCCGACAAACCCAACATACTTGTCATTTGGGGCGACGATGTTGGGATTTCCAACATTTCGGCCTACACGAAGGGACTGGTGGGCTACCAGACACCCAACATCGACAAGATCGCCAATGATGGCATCATCTTCACCGACTATTACGCCGAGCAGTCCTGCACGGCTGGCCGCTCCACCTTCATCACCGGCCAGACCGCCCTTCGCACCGGGCTTTCCAAGGTCGGTATGCCGGGTGCCCCGCAAGGGATGAAGGAAAAGGACGCCACCATCGCCGCGTTGCTGAAAACACAGGGCTACGCAACCGGGCAGTTCGGTAAGAACCACCTCGGCGATCTCGACGAGCATCTGCCGACGAACCACGGTTTCGACG
>JBATHN010000377.1:0-2116 GCA_049666885.1 Desulfobacterales bacterium | reverse complement strand
GCGACCATCGTCTTTACACCCTGGCTGATCCACGCCGATGCCCCAAATATTTCTGGGAAACGATGACGGCCCCTGTCGGTACGCTGACCGACCGCCTGCGGATGTTGAAAATGACCCGCAAGGTCTGCCGCGGTGCGGACGAAGGCTTGTTTCAAGGGCCCGAATCAACCGCTATGGCGTTTTTAAAGGCCAGCGGTTTTTCCGAAAAAATGATCCGCTCCTTTTTTGTTCCCTTTTTCGGAGGCGTCTGTCTGGACCCTCAGATACGGGCCTCCAGCCGGGTGCTTCAATACGTGTTCCGTATGTTCGCCACGGGTGATGCCGCCTTGCCGGAAAACGGCATGGAAGAAATTCCCCGGCAGATATCGCGAACGATACCGCCGGAGCGAATCCAAACCGGCGTTCGCGCTGATCGCGTGGCGGAGGGAAGGGTCTTACTGGAAAACGGACGGGAGTGGCGTGCACAAGCGGTGGTCCTGGCGACGGAGGGTCCGGAAGTTCAGCGCTTGCTGGGCAGAACCCATCCAATAGGCTCTGTCAGCGAAACCTGTCTCTACTTTTCCACCAAGCAGCTGCCGATTAAAGACCCTTTCCTCGTTGTCAACGGAGATGGTAAAGGACCCGTCAACAATGTCGCTTTCCCCAGCATGATCTCAGCGGCGTACGCACCGCCGGGCAAACACCTTGTCTCGGTTGTGGTGCTGGGACTGCCGCCCGGCGGCGCGGCCGGGATAGAATATCCGGTTCGAGCCCAGTTGGCCGAGTGGTTCGGACCGATGGTTGAGCAGTGGCGTCATTTGAAAACCTACCTCATTCGGCACGCACTGCCGCAACAGCTCCCGCCGACCTCTGACCCGACGGTGCCGCAACCGGCTGTCGGCCCCGGAATCTTCGTTTGTGGAGAATACGGAAGTCTTCCAGGCATCCAGTGGGCAATGCTTTCAGGACGCCACTCGGCCGAAGCCGTGCTGGGCCACCTCAAGCTCTAGTATTTTTTTGAACTCAGGGGTTTTAGCTCGCCTGCAAGCGGGCGGTTTATACTCACTTACCTACCCCCGCATAGCATGGCTTGGAGCATCCCGCCTGACTCAGCGGGAAGGTTTAAAGGATTAATTAATCTGCCGAAAAGTTCGCTATTTGAAAGTGCGCACCGCTCCCATGCCGCCGTCGACGGAGATGATCTGACCGGTTATCCAGGATGCCGAGTCGCTCAACAAAAAGTGGGCCACCTCGGCGAGTTCGCGCGGGGTGCCGGTTCGCTTCAGGGGATGGCGGTCGGCAGCTGCCGTGCGCTTGCCCTCGTCAGCCAGCAGCGCTTTGGCCAGCGGCGTATCGGTCAACGAAGGTGCAATGGCATTGACCCGAATACGCGGCGCAAACTCTGCGGCCAGAGAACGTGTCAGCCCCTCCACCGCCCCTTTTGCACTCGCAATGGACGCATGAAACGGCATGCCGGTCTCGACGGCCACAGTGCTGAACAACACAATCGCTGCCGTGTGGTCGGCCTTTTTCAGCGAATTTAAACAGCCTTTGATCACCGCGACCGCACCCAGCAGGTTGATGCGGTAATCTTCCAGAAACTCATCTTCCGTCAGTCGCGCGAAGGGCCGCAGGCGGATGGTTCCGGGGCAATACGCCAATCCACTGAGCTTATCGGGAAACCCGTCTGATGGAAATTGGTCCCGAGTGACATCGAAGGGGACATGACGGATACCGGTCAGTTCGGTCAACTGCCCGATAGAGCGCGATAAAACAGTCACCTGTTGACCATCATCGATCAGCCGGCGTGTGAGCTCGAAACCGATACCCGAACTGCCCCCCACAACGATGAAATTTTTCGGTTCGGTCATTTTGTCCTCCAGGTGAAAAACAGTTACGGATGGTCACGATCGTTCGGACAACAGCTCATTGCCCGTCCCGTCGACGTCCGGACTATAACAACAAAGAAATACTTCTTTCTTTTCTTCTTCCAAAATCCTGGCTTCATGGTGATTATAAAACCGTTTCTCAATGGGATATGTCGGGCATTTCGTAAGCGTTCACAGGGCACCGCATCTGCTTTGTTGTCGGGCACTTGAAGTACAAAAGTACGTCTGCGCGCCCGACGCCTTGCATC
>JBATHN010000376.1:0-1969 GCA_049666885.1 Desulfobacterales bacterium | reverse complement strand
CGATCGTGTTGGGAACCGGATTGAAGGCCCGAAAAGCGATCGTCGAGCTGTCGAAGGACCAGGCAAAATCTTCAACCTCGAGTATGTTGGTCGACTGGCGGGAGACGTTTATGGCCGTGCCGCCGTTAATCAAGACCGGCACGACGTAAAGTTCGAACTTGCCGAATTCCTGCTGATCCGCCTTGTAGGCCACCTGACGGCCATCCGGTGAAACAGCGAAGTCTACGACGTTACCACCGGCTGGGATGATGTCTCCCGAGAGTTTGACGATGGTCGCCCCGTTGTTGAAGGAAGCATACAGTTCAACATTTGTGGCGCTGTCTTTTTCTGCCATGAACACCAATGGACTGGTACCGGATGCCGAGAAAGCCCAGTCGTAAAACACAGTCACCCGACCGCCGGGCTCAAGCGAACCGGAGACGTTCTGATTGTCATTACCTTCGGGCGTGGAAATGTAGAGCTCGTTGAAGTTATTAGTCTGCTGTTTGGCCAGGTAGGCAATCAGATCGGTAACAGCCAGATCCGGTGACCACAGAAAAGAGTCCACTGTGCCGCCGCCGGACACCTTCACGTTATTGGCAGCCCCATCAGGGGTCGATGAATACAGCTCATCATAGGTGGAGTCCTGAGCTGCAATGTAGGCGATACGTGAGCTGTCCGGCGCCCAACCAAATGCGTCAATCGAGCGGAGTCCTGCGAATTTTTGGGTACCGGAGACCTTTACGGGTTCTACTACAGTTGGGGGCGTAGAGCTATTATTGTTGTCACCGCCCCCGCAGGCAAAAATCGTAAGCAGGAGAGCAAAAAATAATCCCAAACAGAGCGTCAATCGAAATGTTTTACTGCCGACAGGTTTCATAGAATCCATCCTCGACTTGGTGGTGTTCTTCTGAGCCCGTTCTCCCGTTTTCGGTTCACTGGCCGGATGGGTGGGAAAACAGCCGATTTGAGGCATAGTATTTTAATATAATTTAGATTTTATTCTAAGCACAAAAAATAATAATTGCAACTATTTATATAGTATTGCAAGCAGCATTTCATGTAAATACAATTGCCGAAAGTAAAAAAGAGACCGCCAAAGGGAACGGATTTTCTGTTTGACACGCCGCTGCGACCTTATTAGTTTAAGGTTAAAATCGATATCAACACAATAGAGGTAAGCATGCACAAGGGATACACTGCGCTGGCCCTCTGTATTTTTTTAGTACTGCCGGTGGCCGGTTTGGCCGAAACGCCGCATCAGCTGGCCGGGTTCGTGCTCGGTGATCAGTTCTCAAAATACCAGGACCTCGTTGACATGCCAACGAAGATGCCGCTGCGTCGCAGCAAATCGATCGATGAGTTTGAGGTGCGGGGTCTGAAGGGGTTCAAGTACGGGCTGATCTGGGTCGGAAACTGCACTGTTCCGAATCGCATTGCCAGTATTCGGATGAAATACGCCGATTCGTCTAAGAAATTTTACGACGAACTGCTCGAACGCCTAAAACAGCGCTTCGGCGAACCCTCTGAATGGCGGGGCGATCCCTTTCACATCGTTATTTCGTGGAAATGGTCATTTGTCGATGACCAGAAAAACAGGATCAGTATGATTCTGGAGCACAACATGAGGGCCGAAGATGAAACGGTCGGCAACACGGTCAAATTGACGATGTGGAACCTTATCGAAGAAGAGCAAAATTGCGAGAAAGAAAAATTCCCCGCGCCGGGCGATAAGTCCGCGAAAACAGAAGAAGAGCCTCCGAATTGGGACCTCCTGGTTCCCCGTTGACCCGTGCAGGCCGGCGATAACCCGTCAAATATTGCCGACCCCTTAAGACTTAATAGTCTCCTTTTGCTCCAACCTTTCATGCTAAACGGTCGTGGCCCTTCGAGCTGCCACGGTGAATGAAAATGACGCACCGGAGCCCGGATAAGCGGTTGAGAACAGCGGCTGACTGTCTGAGTCGCTTACGGGGTCTTAGACCGGACC
>JBATHN010000375.1:0-7844 GCA_049666885.1 Desulfobacterales bacterium | reverse complement strand
TCAATAACAATTCCCTGGTCGCCCGGTTTACCAGCGGTGCGATTTCACTCCTTCTCTGCGGCGACATCACGGCCAAGGCCGAAAAAGAGCTTGTGATCCGAGAAGGTGACCGATTGAAAAGCACCGTTCTCTTCGTCCCACATCACGGCAGCGACTCTTCGAGCACCCCTGGTTTCATCGACGCCATTCAACCCCAAATCGGCATCGTTTCGGCGGGGTGGCAGAACCGCTATCACTTTCCCCATCCCGCCGTCTTGAAGCGCTATCGTCAGGCAAAAACCCGCCTGTTGCGGACAGACCAGGACGGCGCCATTTCTCTCGCAACCGACGGTCTCCGTTTGTCCATAAGCACGGCCATCGCGGGCCGTGAATGACATCCACAAACAGACGGCAAGAACTTGACATCTTAAGAAATTACGGCATGGACCAACCGGATGGCGTGCGCGGGTCTGCCTTGCGGTTTTATGGTAAAAAGAAAAATAGTAGAAAGGAGGAAAATGCGGGCTGATTTGTTGCTGGAGGGGTCCAGTACGACACGGTATGTCAACTGTTGAAGTACGAAGAAAAGAAGCAAAACAAAGTTACACGGTACCTTTTTGAAAGCGACATTCTTGGGGATGAGCATAAAATATTCAACCATATCAGCCCGTTGATTGGCGCAGGGATGTTACTCTTCCAGAGTACCGTAATAAGTCTCGAGCTTGTATTTGTCCTCGTCACTCAAAAGCCCGAAATCAACCAGGACATCCCCGATGCCGTCTTCCCGCAGTGTATCGATCTTGATGATGTCTTCGGGATCCCTGTTGGTGACGTTGCAAAAGGTGTATTCATACGTCAGCTCTGACTTTTTTAATAATTTGAACTCTTTGTTTTTGATCACAATGTGCTGACTCGCCAGAAAATAGCCAATGAACAGCACAATACCGCTGAAAATATACTTTTTGATTCTTGAATTCATCCGCCACGTCCTTCCCGCGACACACGGCCTCTGGCGTGCTCTCCCGCCCCAAATTCACCTCTGCTGAAACAGCCGATATGATGTTTTAGAGCACCATTTTATCACCGTTCGCCCATTTTGGTCAACTCGGGGCTGATTTTGCCGATGTGGTTTGCCTGCAGCAACCTCAACTCCTTTCACATCGACGATCACGTCCGGTGCCGGCGCCATCCGCTACGTGTCGCTCAAGAGATGACCGCCTTTTTGAATATGAATTCATATGGTGATCCGGCGTTGCATACTTTATAAAAAGGCCAAGAGAAAAAGACGCCCGCGGCCATATGGCCTTTTTCTAAAGTGATTATAGTATTTTGATACACCTAACCATTGCCGGGTTTTTTCTTGACAGAGTCGGGCGGGATTTGTTAATTGAATGAACATTCATTCATTTTAATCAACAGGAGGACAATCATCATGAGAAAGATCAGAAAGGCTGCGGTGATCGGGTCCGGCGTCATGGGTGGCGGCATCGCTGCCTTGCTTGCCAGTACCGGAGTGCGGACGGTGATGCTGGACATCGTGCCTCCGGACTTGAAGGATGAACAAAAAAGAGACTCAAAGGCGCGCAATCGCATCGTCAAACAGGGGCTGGATAATGTGCTCAAGGCCAGCCCGGCATTGCTCATGCATCCACAAGATGCCGAGCGCATCGACATCGGTAACCTCGAAGACGACTTTGAAAGGATCGCCGAGTGTGACTGGGTCATTGAAGTTGTGGTGGAAAACCTGAAGGTCAAACAAAACCTCCTGAAAAAGATCGAAACAGTCCGTCGGCCGGGCACGATCGTCACCACAAATACCTCCGGAATACCGCTCAAAGCCATGTCCAAAGGGCTGAGCCCGGAGTTTCGTCAGCACTTCCTGGGGACCCACTTTTTCAATCCGGTACGCTACATGCGGCTGCTGGAAATTATTCCTGGAGAGGACACGCTGCCGGAACTTCTCAAATTCGTTGCCGAATACGGCGAAAAGATTCTCGGCAAGGGGATTGTATGGGCCAAGGACACGCCCAATTTTATCGGCAACCGCATTGGGGTCCAGGGAATCGTCCGAGCCATGCAGTTGATGCGGGAACAGGGCCTGACGATTCCGGCCGTCGATGCCGTCTTCGGTCCGGTCATGGGACGGCCTAAGACCGCCATGTTCAAAACCGCCGATCTGGTGGGACTGGACGTGCTCGCCCACGTCGCCCATAACACCTATGAAATGGTGCCGGACGACGAAGGTCGGGACAGTTACGAGATGCCCGGGTTCGTCCAGCGCATGATCGAAAAAAATCTGCTGGGCAAGAAAAGTCGGAGCGGCTTTTACAAAACCGAATTGACGCCCGAGTGGCAAAAGATTCGTAAAGTGATCGATCCGGATTCGTTGGCCTACGGCGAATACGAGACGCCGACCTATCCCTGCCTGGATAACGCCCGGCGCGCCGGGACCCTGCCGGATAGAATGCAGGCCGTGGTATACGGTGACGATAAGCTGGCGCGGTTCGCCTGGAAAGCTTTGGCAGACAACCTGATTTATGCCGCCAACCGCATTCCGGAGATATCCGACACGATTGTTGACATCGACAACGCCATGAAATGGGGCTTTAACTTCGAGCTCGGTCCCTTTGAAACCTGGGATGCGATCGGGTTAAAAAAATCGGTCGAGAAAATGGCGCGCGACGGGTTCCAGGTGCCTGAAAAAATTCAGGCGATGATTGCAGCCGGCCATGACGCGTTTTACAGGACCGACAACGGGACGGTCTCTTATTACGATTTTGCCGCCGAAGACTACCGAGAACTCAAGGTCAGTCCCAACATTATCTCCCTCAAGGCTCTCAAGGGCGCCGGTAAAGTGATCAGCGACATTTCCTCCGCTACCCTTGTCGATCTGGGTGACGGCGTGGCCTGTCTCGAGTTTCATACCAAAATGAATGCTCTGAATGCAGAAATCCTGGACTTCATGGCGCAAGCGCTCGACCATGTCGATGCAAACGGGGCCGGGCTGGTCATTGGGAACCAGGCCGGTGGAATGCCCGGTGCCTTTTCTGCCGGCGCCGACCTGAAGGGTATCCTCGAGGCCGTTAAAGAGAAGCGGTTTGACAATATCGAGAAGATGGTGAACGATCTGCAAACGGTTCTTCAGCGGGCAAAATATGCGCCGTTTCCGGTCGTGGCGGCTCCTTTCGGATTGGCACTCGGGGGGGGCTGCGAAGTCTGCCTGGCGGTTGACCGGATCGTCGGTCACGCCGAACTCTATATGGGCTTGGTAGAAATCGGTGTCGGACTGCTGCCGGCCGGCGGAGGGTGTCTTAATCTTTGGCGGCGGACCCTTCAGACGATTCCCGTCGCGGTCACGGATGTGGATCTGGGACGCTTCTTCATTCCGGTGTTCATGACCATCGCCATGGCCAAAGTCTCCACCTCTGGCGCCGATGCCCGGGCCAACGGCTTTCTCGGTGCGCGGGACCGGATCGTCTTTAACCGCGACTACCTGGTCGGCGAGGCCAAAAAAGAAGTCTTGAAAATGGTGGATGAGGGGTATGCACCGCCCGTCAAGAGGAAGATCAAAGTTTTCGGCGAATCGGCCCAGGGCATGATTGCGGCCGAAATCTACAATATGCACAAAGGCGGTTTTATATCCGATTATGACGCTCTGCTGGCTAAGCGGATTGCTTTTGTCATTAGCGGCGGCGACGTTCGTGCCAACAGCGAACTAGACGAAGAGGCGATTTTGACGCTCGAACGCCGGACGTTCATGGAACTGCTGCGGCAGGAAAAAACAGTTGCCCGAATCGAACACATGCTCAATACGGGCAAGCCGCTGCGTAATTGATCGCAAAACTCACCCGTCAATTAGTCTTGTTAAGTTAGTCTTGTTAAGAAAGGGGTAAGGATATGAGAGAAGCCTATATCGTCACTTCCGTCCGAACGCCGGGCTGCAAGCGTGGCAAAGGTGCTTTCAGCGACACCCGGCCGGAGGATTTGCTTTCCTTTATTTTGTCGGCTGCGGTTAAGCGAACGCCCAATCTCCAGAAAAAGGACGTCGAGGATATCATGGTGGGATGTTGTTTTCCCGAGGCCGAGCAGGGATTGAACATCGGCCGGCTGGTGAGCCAGATTGCTGGTTTTCCGGCCGAGGTGACCGGTGCAACCGTGAACCGGTTCTGCGCTTCAGGCCTGGAAGCCATCACCGCTGCGGCTTTGAAAGTAATGGCGGGCTGGGCGAATGTCGTCGTCGGCGGCGGTGTAGAGTCGATGACCTATATACCCATGGGCGGGTTCATGCCCCGCCCGCATCCCGAGCATACCCGCGAACATGCCGGACTTTATGTGTCGATGGGCATTACGGCTGAAAATGTTGCCCGGCGCTACAAAATCTCTCGCGAGGATCAGGACGCCTTTGCGTATCAGTCGCAGACCAGAGCCGCAAACGCCAGGAAGAACTCCCTTTTTACAGAACTGGTGCCGACGCCGGCCACAAAATTCGTCCGGCAGCAGGACGGCACTTACAAGAGGGAATCGTTTGTCCAGGCCTTCGACGACGGCATCCGGGATAACACAACCCGCGAAGGGTTGGCGGCGCTGCAGCCTGTTTTTGCGGCCGGCGGCTCGGTGACGGCCGGCAATTCGTCCCAGACGACCGACGGTGCTGCGGCTGCGATCATCATGAGCGAGGAGAAGGTCAAGGAGTTCGGGGTTCAACCGCTTGCCAAGCTGAAGTGCTACACAACGGTGGGGTGCAAGCCGGAGGAAATGGGGGTCGGTCCGCGTTACGCCATTCCGAAATTGCTCGATATGGCCGGAATGGATATTGCCGACATCGGCCTCTTTGAGATCAACGAGGCCTTTGCTTCCCAGGCGTTATACTGTATCCGCGAACTCGGCCTGAACATGGAAAAAGTGAATGTCAACGGCGGTGCCATTGCCCTCGGACACCCCCTGGGATGTACCGGGGCCAAGCTGTGCGCCACCCTGTTGGCCAACATGAAAACCAGGGGCATCAAATACGGCATCGAATCGATGTGTATCGGCGGCGGGATGGGGGCGGCGGCTTTGTTCGAGCTCTGCGATTAGCTTCGTCAATTCCGCCAGCCGTCGTCCTGGTGGCGATCGGGATGGCCAGGAAAAAAATGATAATAGCCTTGCAATTCGACGAATAATTGATTATCTTCGAAGAAATCAATAAAGTACCGCATAAGATCCGCGGGACAGTTTCGTTCTGAAGGAACAATCCGTTTTAAAGAGAGATATCCTCCAGTTTGAGACGTTGAAAATTTTATGAAAGGAGGATATCACCATGATCAATGGAACTGTAAAGTGGTTCAGCGACCAAAAAGGGTTCGGGTTTATTGAGCAGGAAGATGGGCCGGATGTGTTCGTTCATCATTCAGCGATTAACGCTACCGGCTTTAAATCCCTCAGTGAAGGCGACCGAGTCAGCTTTGACATAGAGCAAGGGCAAAAAGGCCCGGCTGCCGTAAATGTCACCGTGATTTAACTTCCCATTTCCGGGAAAATAAAGGGCACTCCCTCCGAAAAGAGGGGTTGCCCTTTTTTTAGCTCTGCCGGCAGCCTCGAATAGGCTGGTCTGCAGTCAGAACTGAAAGCAACGCCCGGCTTTCGGTTTTTCTGTCAGGCGGGTCGGGGTGTTAATACGACAAGCCCTATTCTGGAACAAGAGAGGGGTAGTCGACAACGAAGGCAGTCCTTGCCACAGGATATGATTGCATCGCGTTAAAAACTGAAGCTGTCAAACCGACTCCCCTCGAGATCGATGTGCAGCATGCGGTTGCGGATGAGTTGCCCACGGTCGAGCAGGATTTTGATGACTTCCATCGCCTGAATTGTGGCGACAATAGAAGGAGTTGGTGCCGGTACACCTAGAACGGCTTCCGGACGTTCGGGATCGTTTCTTGGCGTTTGCGCTTCTCCGTAAATTCTCTCCAATCCGGGATCTTCAGGGAAGATGGTCATGACCTGCCCGTCGAAGCCGGCCAAGGCACCGTGTACAAGGGGGATCCCGAGTTTCTGTGCGGTGCTGCCGATCGTCATTCGATCGGGGATGTTGTCCAACGCATCGGCCACCACATGCACCCCTGCCAGAATCGAATCGGCATTGGCGGCATTGATTTTTTGTCGAAACACGCTCACCTCAACTCCCGGATTGATTTCGCGGACCTTCTTGGCAGCCTCTTTCGCTTTGGACACGCCGATATTCGCGGTGTCGGACAGGGCCTGACGATTTAAATTGGTTTCGTCGAATACGTCACCGTCAACCACCGTCAAAAAGCCGACCCCGAGGCGGGCCAGCAGCAGGATAACCGTCCCCCCCAGCCCGCCGGCACCGATAACGGCCACTCTGGAGTTCGCCAGCTTTAGCTGATCTTCCAGCCTGAGGATGTCGCGGTTGCGCACGTAGCGATGCGGCCAAATGCTTTGATTGAGCGCTGCAAGGTAGATATCACGCATGCTGCGGGCGCAGCGCTCGGAAAGTTCCCGGGCCGCGCTATCTTCAACAACCCAAACACTGCGATGGGCCGGGTCGGAAATTTGCTCCGATATATCGCGAACAAATTTTTCCAATTGTGCGGTTGTGACCGAATCCATAAATCTTTCCTTTCCAGCAGCAGATGTAAAACTAACAAGATGTTCGGCTCATTTCTCAGATAAACCGCTGCTGTTAATAATGCAAGTGCGTCTGTTTTGGCAGGGTAGCGGATCTGGCCGGCTAAGCCTTTCACTCGAGGAAGACTTGCAAAGGGAATCCCTCAGTCCTATTATGTTTTATAATCAGGTCGTCAGAGTTCAAAGATGACAGAGATAAGCAGCGTACGACTCAGTTTTATTACGAATGGAAAAACAGATAAGATGAAGATTGAAGCCAACCTATACGCCACTTTGGCGCGATACTTGCCCAATCAACGTGGAAAAGGCAGCTGCGTCATGGATGTCGCCGACGATGCCACTGTGGAAGACGTACTGCAGCAGCTGAACATACCGATTGGCCAGGTTAAGCTGATTTTTGTCGACGGGGTTCATGCCGGCCGGGAATCGAATCTGAAAGACGGCAGCCGCTTGGGGGTCTTCCCACCGGTGGGAGGCGGTTAAGGGCTCACTCAAACATGACGTCACATTTTGGCCGAAGCATCCCGTCCGGCTATGTTGCGGAAACTCGGAATATTTAGATATTCATGCGTTTTCGCGCCTTGTCAGCCGGGCACCCCAACACGCAAAAATTGCGAACTTACTTTTTCGCGAATTCTAACCCGATGATCCTGTGGCCGCCGAATAGATTTCAGCGGCTTTGATAAGCGGTTTTACCTATTCGGTACTGACTTGAAGGAACAGCGTGTCTTTGTCTTTTATACGTGACCTCAAATCGTGAAGGACGATAGGACTGTTGTCGAAAGTCGCCCGCCGGCATCCCTTCCTGAGCAGATCTTCGCACCGGTCAAATACTTCCTTCAACTCGGCGCCTTCCATCCAAATGCCGCGCGCCAACAGCAACGGTCCGACCTCACGGGTGGTCATGTTGAAGAGCTTCACAATCACGCTGCCCTCACAGGTTTCACGGGCCGAGTCTTCGCTTCGGTAGGTGATGCTTTTTCGGAGAGCGGCCAGAGCGCCGCCTTTCCTCAAAACGGCACCGGCCAAACCGGGCATCGCGGCCGACAGTGCAACGGTTGCGCCTTCCCCAACAGTCGCCCGGTTGACGTCATCTACGGGATGTCCATTGAGAAATACGGTTTGAACCCTGTTCTCCAGATAGTCTTCCGCCAATCCGATCTGCCGGCACATCAATTCCTTCAAACTGCACTCTAAACAAGCGCTGACCCGCACCCCTCGCGAAAACAAGGGCGTGA
>JBATHN010000374.1:0-13592 GCA_049666885.1 Desulfobacterales bacterium | reverse complement strand
AATGATGTGTCGCTCGGATTCCTGCGGCTCAAAATCGCAGAATCGATCGAGCGGATCCGCGTGCTTTGGTAAAATGAAAGGACACCCGTCGAAATCGGGTCTTCGGTCGACCAATAAGTTCAGTCTACCTTTTCAGGTTTTAAAACCATCAGGAATAAATTCCCTCTCTGCTGCATGTAACCGGCAGCTGCCTCGGCATACGGTCCGCTGCCCCAGAACAGATCGGCCCGTGCCGGACCGCGAATGGCGCCACCGGTGTCCTGGCTGAGCACGAATCGGCCGAATGTTTCCCAGTCGATAATCTGACCGCTGCTGTCGAGGATCGGCTTTTCAGTTTCGATATAGACCAGTGCCGGCAAGGGAAAAAGCCGGTAGTCGAGCGCAATCGAGCGGCCGGGTGTCAGTTTGACCTCAAGGAACCCCAACGGCCCGTCTTTTTCAACCCGGAAAAAAACGTAACTGGGATTGTAATTGAGGATGCTGCGGGTCTCCTCCGGGTGGGCCGCCAGGAAAGCGCGGATGCGCTGCATCGACATTTCCGGGAGCGGAATTTTGCCTTCGTCGATCAGGAGTCGGCCGATACTTCGATACGGCCGGCCGTTGGATGAATCATAGTGCAGGCAGAGCGTCTCGCCGCTCTCCAGCAAGACCCGACCGGAGCCCTGAATCTGGAGAAAAAACAGGTCCACAGGGTTTTCGAGCCACGCCAGCACGGGCGCCTTGCCCATCAGAACGCCTTCTTCTTCGATGTCTTTGCGTTCATAATAAGGAACGACGGTTTGGCCGGTCAGACGACCGGTGAGTTTTTCCCCCGTGTACTTCTCTGAAAAAGACGCCAGATCGATCGTCACCATGTCATCCGGGCGCCCCAGGATCGGTACCCGGTGCGTATTGTCGGGCTGCCGCCGGGCGCTCAACAGGGGTTCATAGTAGCCGGTAAACAGGACGTCCTTTTCGGGACCGCTGCCGGCGGACCGATACACCCGATAGTTGTCTCGGATGAATCGGTTTAGTTCGCCGTCAGATGGACGCGTTTGGACAAAGGCCAAAAACGACGCCATCGAACGCGCCAAGTGCGCGGCGGAATAGCTGTCCTCGCCGAATCTGAATTTTTTGTCCGACGGCACGCGTTGCAAATAGGCCAGGCTTTGTTGTATACTCTGCTCCATCCCGTCGAAATACATGTCGTCCGTGAAATTGGGATACCTTGCAGAAGACAGCTCGAAAACGGCATGCTCTTTGGGGGCCGCGCAACCGCCGATCCAGCTGGCCAGAAGGAACAGCCATAGCAATAGCGGCAGCGTCAAAACGGTCTGCCGAGATGGCTGTAACGCCGACCCAGGCGTGCGTGAGCACCCGGGCCGGACGGTTCTTATCAAATCGCCAAACATTTGTGCACCGCCTTCATCTGCGCTTTACTCCCCACGCACGTAATGGCCGCTTTTACCGCCGGATTTTTCAACCAGACGCACATCGCTTATGGTCATTTCGCGGTCATGGGATTTACACATGTCGTATATGGTCAAGGCCGCTACGGTCACGGCGGTCAGGGCTTCCATTTCGACACCGGTGCGGCCCACGAGGCGAGCGCCGGCTTCGATTCGAATCAAATGAGCCGCCCGATCCGGAAAAAAATCAATTCGCACATGGGTCAAGGGCAGCGGATGACACATCGGTATGAGGTCGGATGTTTTTTTGGCGGCCATCACGCCGGCGATACGCGCCGTTTCAAGAACGTTGCCCTTTGTCACGGCACCTGCTAGAATTTTCTCCAGGGTATCGGGCTGCATGGCGATTGCCCCCCTTGCGACAGCCGTCCGATCCGTCGCCTCTTTGGCGGTGACATCGACCATGCGGACCCTTCCCTCGGTATCCATATGGGTGAATCCCGTCATGCGCGGACCTCCTTTACTCAAAATGTTCGATTTTGCGGGTAGCCGTTTTTTTGATGGCGTCGAGCATCGATTGCATCGCGGACAGAACGTTTTCACGCACATCGCCGGCAACCACCATAACCATCACATCTTCACCCACCGCCAGATACCGGTTTTCGGCAATGCTGACCTCAACCGCAACGATGCCCGGTTTCCGACGGCCTTCGGCGGTGATGCGATTCAGCAGATCGTGATCGACGCTCACCTCGAGGCCCTTCACCCGCCTTCCGTCGCGGGAGGTGGCCCGCACGATTCCATTGTGGTACAGAATCATGCCGACCCGATCGAATTCGGGATGTTTTTTAACCGTGTCGATGAGATATTGGCTGTCCATGGCATCCCTTAATACTTACCTATTTTTCGTCCATAAATGGCCCTTTATGAAACCGCGGATGGACAATAGTTAGATATGAGCTGTTTAAAGGCTTTTCAACCCAGAACGTTAAATCCCGCCTGGGCGGGAAACCGTTCAACCTATTTTTAATAATGGAGACGATTCAGCCGGTCCCGCTCCAATTCCGCACCATGCAGTTCTTCGGCCCGGGTCAAGTCTGCCGGAGAGTTGATGTTGAAAAACGATATCAGCTGTGGGTCGAGCCGGCGCAGGCGCTCTTCCGAAATAGTTCTGACACGCATCTTTTTTAAGAAGAGCTGAATTTTGAGTCTGTTTTTAGTCAAGTGTCGACGCACGTTTTCCAGGCAGCGTGTCGAATAGGCGGCACAGAGGGGTTCGAATCCGGCCGCTGTTTCCGGAATCACAGCATCGATATCAGGCGTAATGGCACCGGAGACGGCCTCCACCACCTCTTTTTTCAAATACGGAATGTCACACGCCGCGAAAAACGCATAGGGTGTCCGGCAATGAAAAAGACCGGCATGGATTCCGGTCAATGAGCTCCGCACCGGAAAGAGATCGGTTACGATGCTGGCGTTCAAATCCAAATATTTGATCGGATCATTGGTGACCACTATAATTTCTGCGAACGTTTCCCGCAAAATCCGGTAAAGTCGATCGACGATGCGCTCGCCGTTGACGGTCAGAAACGCCTTTTCTTTGCCGGAGAAGCGGGTGTTAAGTCCACCGGCCAGAATGATGCCGCTGCAAGAGATTTTCATTTTAGCAATCAAATTAGTAAAAATGGCATGTTAAATCAAGACAATTTGGTTCTTTATAAAATTCCTACGACCAACGAAAACGTCTGAACAATGGGGCTGCTTCCCGATAATAAATTTGGACGGCGTTATCGCTCGTCGATATATAACTTATAAGACTTCCTCGCTCTGCCTTGCCAAAACCATTATCTGGAAGTCTATATGCCCCTTGCTTTAGGAAAATCTTGAAAAAGCCCTCTTGATGGGTGTAAAGATCAAAAGGAAAACATGAGTACACACACACACAAAAAGAATGCACCGCGGTCGGTCACCATCGGCATCTTAACGGTTTCCACGACACGGAGCCTCGAAACCGATGAAAGCGGCAAGTGGATCGAGGGCCAGGCTTTGAATGCTGGGCACGCAGTGGCCTGTCGACGAATTGTTCCCGATGATGCGGTCCGTATAGCCGAAACGGTGTCTGCCGTGATTCGGGAGGATCATCCTCAGGTGCTGATATTGACCGGCGGCACGGGCATCACGCCTGAGGATGTGACCATTGAAGCCGTGCGCCCGATGCTACAGAAAGAATTGACGGCTTTCGCACCGCTTTTCGCTTTTCTCAGCCACAACGAGATCGGTTCAGCCGCCATGCTCTCACGGGCAACAGCGGGAGTCATCGGAAGCACGGTTGTTTTTTGTCTGCCAGGCAGCCTGAATGCCTGCCGGCTTGCCTGGAATGCCCTCATCTTTCCTGAGCTGGGACATCTTGCACACCACACCCTTAGATGAAACTTAACGGTTCTTTACCCTATAGAAAGGTATTCTTTAGAGATACTTTCCCGGGTATTGCGGTATTCACAAATATCAAATTCCAAGCACCAAATTCCAATGAAATCCCAAATGTCAATATCCAATGACCCAAACAGGTTTGACATTTTGAATTTCGGTCATTGTGATTTATTTGTTATTTGTTGTTTGCGATTTGGAATTTTTCACCGAAGCTTAACAGTTTCCTCTTCGATAAAACTGGATTCTTGCGGCCAGAGGCAGTGCTGAAGAGAATATCAGTTTATCAGTACAACGGGCCGGCGTGTCAGTGCGGTTTTGGCGCTTTGTCTTCGGTTAATGCTTTAACGCGAAAATAGAATTTGACCCGCAAATAGAAACTTGAAACTCGAAACTCAGAACCCGCAACCTGTAACCCGCGATCAGTGGTGGCATCTCCGCTCATCCGGGCTCCGGCGCGTCATTTTCATGCACTATGGAGGCCAGGGCCGTGACTGTTTTTCTCTAAATAGTGCCCATCCACGGTTTTATTAAGGGCACGGGTAAGTTTCTGATCCAGAAATGTGCAATTTTCTGCAAGTTCAAGGAGATCAGCGGCATTGCGCGGAGGCGCACGCCTGTGCGCCGCACAAGCGATTCCGTAGACCGGTCACTTCTTTAGCGTGATTGATGCCGACCCGTCCCGAAGCAGGCGGGGAGTTGCGGAAAAGGGTCATTTATGGATGGAAACTAAATGGCAACCCGTTATAACCGGCAAGGGAGGATTTTTGAGAAAAAAAAACCGTTTCCTGACGGCCCTCGTGGCCAACCGGAAGGGGGAGATTTATGACCTCGAAGGCTATGCCGCTGCCGGTATGGCGGGAAATCAATTGGTGCCGCTCGAGCCGGAAAACACGGTCGAACTGCCCTTCGGCGGTGAATTGCTGTTTCTGCCCGACCGGCTCCCGATCCTCTTTAATCTCCGCAGCGGTCGATTCGAGAAGGTGGCAACGGATCCCTACCGCCGCGGGGCACCGGTTTTTCCGGTGGCGGCTTTCAATTCCCCCGGTTATGTCGTCCGCTGGATCAGTGCCTACGCTGAAAGAGATAACGCCGGTCATCTGCCGCTTTTTTCTTATGGCGCCGTGGGGTGGCATCGCGGCGGATACCGTTCGGCGGTTTTCCGGGTGGATCGTGAGAGACGGCAGGATCTGCGGCTCATGCCTCCCGAGGCCGTCAAGGCCGGCGTTCGGACCAAACGCCGGCAAATGCCCGGCAATCGATTAAGAGAACACTTGGAGACCTGCGCCCTTGTCTATGGTTGCCCGGCCGCCAAGAATTTTTTCCTCGGGCGCTGCGAGGCACCGCTTCCGACGTCTCAACGCTGCAATGCCCGATGCCGTGGCTGCCTTTCACATCAGGAGGGCAGCGGTATTCCCCACAGCCAGAACCGAATCGACTTCACTCCGACGGCGAAGGAAATTACGGCGGTTGCGCTTGCGCACCTGCGCCAAGTGAAACGTGGGGTGGTCAGCTTCGGTCAGGGGTGCGAGGGCGAACCCCTTCTGGCGGTCGATGTCATCGCTCCGGCCATCCGATCGATCCGCGCCGCGACCGACCGAGGAACGATCAACGTGAACACCAACGGCAGTCGCCCCGCTGCGTTGCACCTTTTGCTGGATTCCGGCCTCGACAGCATTCGGATCAGTCTCAACAGCGTCAGGGAAGATTGCTATAATGCTTACTTTCGACCCGTCGGATACCGCTTTTCCGATGTGATCGCGGGGATCGATCTGGCGCTGCGGCGGGGAGTCCATGTGGCGCTCAACTATTTGAATCTTCCCGGTTTTACGGATACGCCGGAAGAGGTCGCAGCCCTCACGCACTTTCTGCGCCAGCATCCCGTCCAGATGATACAATGGCGAAATCTGAACTTCGACCCGTTGAGGTACTGGGAGATGACGACGACAATTCTATCGCATGGAAACCCGCTGGGGATGAAAGCCGTGTTCGAAGAGGTGCGGGCTGGTTTTCCCCGGTTGCGCCACGGTTACTTCAACCCGCCAAAGGAAATGTTTTCGGAACTGAACCAGCCGCGGAGTTGAGAACCCGGTGTACCGCAACTCCGATTTCTTCGGTCGTATACGGTTTTTTTACGTAGACCCCGGCGCCGAGGCGCTGCACTTCCCTTACCAAACCGGTCTCGGAGAATCCGCTGGCGATGATGGCTTTCTGGCCGGGGTTCAGGGCCAGAATCTTGCGGTAGGTTTCCAGACCGTCCATGCCGGGTTCCATGATCATGTCGAGAATAACCAGGTCCACCCGGGCTGTTTTTAGATAGTCCACCGCGGCCTCGCCACCGGGGACGGTAGTGACCGTGTAGCCGAGTTTTTTCAACATTTCAGAGGCGATTTCACGCTGTTCGGCCACATCGTCGACGATCAGAATCGATTCGTTACGGCCCATGTATTTTTCAAGGGGAAACGGCACATTCTTGCGAGCGAGGGCCTTGCGTGTCACCGGAAAAAAGAGAGTGAACGTGGTACCTCTCTTCGGACGGCTTTTGACATCGACATAGCCCTTGTGATCCTTGACGGTGCCCCAGACCACGGCCATCCCCAGACCGGATCCGCTGCGGCCCATAACCTTTTTAGTGTAGAATGGCTCGAAAATCCGCTCGATATCGGCGGCGGAGATCCCGATACCATCGTCGGATACCGACAGGACGACGTATTCCCCTACGGCTATAGCATCGTATCCTTTGACAGGACGGTCGACATATCGATTTTCGGTCTTGATCCGTATTTCTCCGCCGGCGGGCATGGCTTCGGCTGCATTGTTAACGATGTTCATCAGCGATTTGGAAATATGGATCGGTGAACCGATCATGTTCAATAGATTCGGTGCGGTCTCAACCTTTATGTCGACCTCGGAATACATGGCCCGTATTTTTGCGTATTCAGCGCTTTTCAGATATTCGTCGACGACCTGATTGAGGTTGATGACCTGCGAGACGGCGACACCGCGCCGGGCCAGCGTCAGAAGGTCCTGAACGATTGCCGAAGCCCTCTCGCCCGACTTTTGAATCGTGAGAATCGGCTTTCTGAGGGGGCTGTCCTCGGGTAGATCCATCAGCAGCAGCTCCGGATAACTGACGATGCCGGATAAAACGTTATTCAAGTCATGGGCGACGCCACCGGCCAGCGTGCCGATGGCCTTCATTTTTTCGGCTTGCTGAAGCCGGGCCTCCAGCACTTTCCGCTCTTTTTCCGCGAGGATCTGTCCGGTCACATCCCGGGCGAGACCGCGAAAACCGATCGGCTCATCGGCGGGGTTGCGAATAAGCGAAACCAGGGCCTGGACAAAGCATTCCGATTTGTCTTTGCGGAGCATTTTCCAGTCCAGCGCCCGGGTTGCTTCACCGGTTCGGTAGACCGCATTGAATGTCTGAAAAACCTTTTCAATCGTCACCGCATCCATGAACTGGCTGTAATTCATCCCGAGCAACTCAATGCGTCCGTAGCCGAGCATACGGCAGGTCGACTCGTTCAGAAACGTCAGATTGCCGCTGAGGTCGACTTCGAAATAACCGTCATCGATGCTCTCGAGGATCGAGCGATATTTTTCCTCGCTGACCTGAAGTTTACTGAAAGAGTGGGCATTGGCGATGCTGATGGCTGTCTGGGAGGCAATACCCATCAATAAGTTTATGTCACTTTGGGTGAGCAGGCGCTTCGATTCGACAGTGTCGACAGCCAGGATGCCAAACGATTCTTTTTCATACACTATCGGGACGCAAATCAGCGAATTGACGCCCATTTCCAGCGCAATTGCCCGGCTTCTGCGCGAAAGTTTGTCTTTGTCGGCCAATACGTCCTGAATCAGAAAGGGTTTCTGGTCGCGGAAGGCTCTGACAAAATATCCCTGCGCCTCCGCCCGGTCCAAATGAAAGCGGTTGTCACGTAGCAGTTTTTCGTGCGCTTTGCTGTAGCCGAATCCATCGATGAATTCCAAGCGTGTCTTTTCCGCATTGGCCAGCATAATGATACCGCGGTCGAAATCTAGTCGTTTGGATATGGTTCCTATGACCGCGGATATCAACGCGTCGATTTTAATTACGGTCGATGTCGCTTGACCGATTTCCTGGACCAGCTGGGCGTTGTTGTAACGGGCGCTGAGTTGATCGAGATGCTCTTGGGCCGCTTCCTTCTGGGATTGAATGGTTCGGATCAGCTCGCGTTTTTCAAATTGGGTCGAAATCAATGACAGCGTCAGAACCGACGCCAGGCCGATGAGACTTCCAAGCAGCCAGTGATACAGCGGCATAATGGCCCAAAAGACCAACGAAAGTAAAACAAAGAGAGCAGATTAATAGTTACGGATCCTTTTCCAATGAAAAGTCGGAGACTTGTCCCAGGTGACGATGTACCGGCAGCATGAATCCCCGCGATGGAAACATTCCGGGTGGTCGATCCGCGCGAATTTACCGGTAAACGCATCGGCCATCGCTTCCAGATGGCCGATGCGGTTTTGGCATTGATAGGCCTTTTCCTGGACGCCTGGAAGCGGAGCAAATATGGATTCGATCCTGTTCGACCCCAGTTTTCTGGCCGTGTTGACCGTAGCCCGACTGAATTTGTCAGCCACTTTGCCGGCTGCCAGATAGGCGAGGGCCGGGCCCACAAAGCCGAGAATATACTGTTTAACAGCCCCAATCCCGCTGGATGAACTGATATGGCGACCGGCCTGTCTTGAAATGTCGGCCGCCCCGGTTAATTCCACAATCACATCATGAAAGCGATCAACCTGTTCCTGCGTAAACCAATGCGCCGGGTCATCTACCTGGCAACGGGTCATGCCGGATCTTTCGAGCAGCTTGCCGCAGTCGACCTGCGGCCAGTGTATTTTCAGGTAATTAAGGTAGGATTTGGTAATTCGGCTGTTATAAATCGGTCCGCTAACCATTTCCGTTTCGCTCTGTAGGATGCCAGACACCGTTCACCCTGTTGCCCAACCGGCTTTTTTACTACTGATATCCGCGCAGCGGTTTGACGAAAAAAAGACCATAGCGTATGAAAGCGGGTGCCGCAAGATCTCCGGTGGTACCAATTCGTCAATACATTGACTATCGGTACAACGAAAGAGTCACCGGGTTGACACGGGCGGGGTATATGATTTGGGTAAAAGGCGCCGCCTTAAGAGGCCGACCTTTTGTTCAGACAGTAGCACGCTAAAAAATGATAGGTTTATGCAAACAATATACCGATATGAAATGGATAGAAGCCAAAGTTGAGTTCGATTGTACCGATACCGAAACCGCCGTGGACCTCATTGCCGGGGTTTTCTACGACCTTGGTCTCAAAGGGGTTGTGATAGACGACCCCGGATTGAAGCCCGTCGAAGACTGGGGGGAAGCACCGGTTGTGCGTCCGGAACACCCTGCGGTGACCGGTTTCCTGCCCGTGAGTTCCGAGGGTCTTGCGCGCTGCAACAGCCTGCAACTGCAGTTGAAAAACGTGGGCGAGCGACACGGCATTGTCACACGCTTACGAATGAGAGAAATCGACGATGAAGACTGGGCCGAAACCTGGAAGGCGTTTTTTAAACCGGTTTGGATCAGCGGCGACATGGTCATCAAACCCTCCTGGGAAACTGTTTCCGCCAAACCGGATACGATCGTTATCGACATCGACCCGGGCATGGCTTTTGGCACCGGAGGGCACCCGACAACCATATTGAGCCTGCGGCTGATTCGTGAACATCTGAAAAAAGGGGATGCTTTCCTGGATGTGGGCACCGGGTCCGGAATTCTCGCCATCGGCGCCGCTAAATTGGGTGCCGGATCGATTTGTGCCGTCGAAGTCGATGAAACGGCGGTCAAGGTGGCTGCTGATAATTTCTTCAGAAATTCCCTTACCCGCGACCGCTGCCGGTTGATACGGGGCCACTTGGGGACGGCGATAAGGGAACAATTTGACCTTGTCGCCGCCAACATCCTCACCAATGTTATTCTCGAACTTCTCGACGACCTGCAGCGTGTGTCTAAGCGGAAGGGTATCTTCATCTGTTCCGGAATCATATCGCAGCACCAAGAGCAGGTCCTCGCAGCCCTTGGGGATCATCGATTCGATATACTGGCGATCGACACGCTTGAAAACTGGATCGGGATTGCCGCCCGCCGGCGGGGTTGATGAACTTAATTTCTATTGATTTCCGGGGCTGTGCATCATATACCGCCAACGGGCGTTTCCGACGGAGCGTATGCGGATCACCAAGGGCGTGCAAAAAAAAACAAGTTCGTGATTTTGGGCGTTGAGGCGCCCGGTCGACAAGGCATAAGATCGCAGTAATATCTGGATATGCCGAGTTTTCGCACCGGCAACCGGACGGGATGCATCGGCGTTTAAGGGCGTTTAAGATAGTAAGTTATTTTTGAGCGAGCCCTAAGTGGCCCTATTCGCAAATACGGTGGCATTCAATGACCGATGCATCCCGCCGAGCCGTGTTGCTCGGCGCGCGCATACGCTTGGTATGCGCACTTCTCACGCCTTGCGCTGCGGGCGCCTCGGTTATCTCGGTGCGTCACCGTATTTACGAACAGGACCACTAAGTATCGGATTGAAGGGTCATGAAAATAATGAACAAATCGAAAGTGGGTCGGAACGATCCATGCCCCTGCGGCAGCGGACTGAAATATAAAAAATGCTGCCTCGGCAGAGATGACGGACCGCCGGAGGACAACCGGGCGGCCTACGCAAGAAAATACAAGGTCCGTTTGAAAGATGAGAAGGCCGTCGAAGGCATCCGAATCGCCGGGCGACTGGTCTTGGAAACGCTCGATCTGGTGGAGGCAGTGATCCGTCCCGGTACCGTAACCGATGTCATTAATACGCTGGTCCATGAACACACCGTTAAAAACGGCGGCATACCCGCACCATTGAACTATCGAGGATTTCCAAAGAGCGTTTGTGTCTCGGTTAATGAAGTGATTTGCCACGGCATTCCTGGAGAGCGCGAGCTGCGGGAAGGCGACATCGTCAACGTCGATATCACCACCATACTCGACGGTTATTTTGCCGATGCCAACAAGACATTTTTCGTTGGTACGCCGGGGCCGGATGCCCGAAAGATCGTAACCGTAGCCCGGGAGTGCCTGCGGCTCGGAAGGGAGAAGGTTCGCCCCGGAAACACCATCGGCGACATCGGTTTTGCGATTCAGCAATACGCCGAGGGGCAAGGGTGTTCGGTCGTGCGCGAATTCGTCGGACACGGGGTCGGGTTTGAATTTCATGAATCCCCCCAAGTGCCCCATTTCGGCCGCAAAGGCGACGGACTCACCCTGATGCCCGGCATGGTGTTTACCATTGAGCCGATGATCAACCTCGGTGAGCGCTACCTGAGAGTCCTGGAAGACGACTGGACGGCGGTGACGCGCGACGGGTCGCTGTCAGCCCAGTTTGAACAGACCATCCTGGTGACCGATGACGGTTATGAAAGTCTGACGCCCTATGATCTGTGAATTGATTCTGCGGCGACCACCGTCAACCACCAATATCCGGTCTGCAAACCCATTTGTTCATCTGTTTGTATCTTATCACACCCTCCACGCTCAATGGCACACTGCCCCTTTTTCTATTTCAGCACCTATCGATCGATCACCACCATATTGATTCGAAGGAGGCATAATGGCAGCAGAACAAGAATATGGCATCGAGGAATTAACCGGATTCGCAATGGACATCATCCATGCTGTAGGTGAAAAAGCCCTGACCTATTACGGTAAGGGGCAGCATCAGACCCGCTTCGACGAAGACCTGGTCACCAAAGCGGAGTTGCGCTTGTCCGATTTCTTCAAAACCGAACTGCACAACCGATTTCCGGGGCATCACCTTTTCAAGGACACGTTAGAAAGTAAGGATTATTCTCATGAAAAGGAACGGTATCTTTGGATTTACGATCCGCTGGACGGTGTTGCCAATTTTCAGGCTGGTATTCCCATCTGGGGGTGTTCATTGGCCCTGATTGAAAATTTCTGGCCGATTTTCGGCGTTTTTTTTATGCCGGCCACCGGAGATCTTTTCCACGCCCGGGCCGGTCGGGACGCTTTTTGGGGCAATGAGCGCATTCGGATTTCCGGGATCGATTCCACCAACGATGAGAGTCTACTGCTGACCTTTTCGCGATTTCACAATCGCTTCAACACCAATTTTCAGGGAAAGATCCGATCCTTTGGCTGTACCTCGGCCCACATCTGCTATGTCGCCATGGGACGAGCGGACGCTGCCATCGTGGCCAACGAGTCTTTTCAGGATCTGGCCGCTGCGCGGGTCATCATTGAATCGGCCGGGGGCAGGTTCTGCAAGATCGACGGCAGCGACTTCTTTCTCAACGATTACCTCGACGGTCAGAAAATCGAGGAACATCTTCTGGCAACATCAGAGGAACTATTGCCTCAAATACGGGCCTGCCTGAAACCGGTCACTTAATCAGTTTTCGATATAGAAATGTGCAATTTTCTGTAAGTATCTCATTGCGTGACGGCTGTCTATATGGTATCAATATGATATAATATCAATGCGTTGATTTTGCGCTACGGTGTGGCCGCCAGTGCGCTTGCTGTAACCTTGTCGAACCACCGGGGTCTATCGATACGACTGTCTTAGAGGACGATAACCGGTTGTGCCATACTGGAGGGTAAAATGCACAAGGATAAAAAGACGATAAAAAGGGAAATCCTTGACAAATTTCGATCACTTGGCAGCGAAAACGATACGCTGCCGCCGAATTGGCTGGAACTGGATTATTTTACAAGCCTGGACAGCCAGGAGAAAAAGATTTTCAAACAAGCTATTAAAGAACTCGTGTCTAGTGGACTGGTTGAGCACCTCAAAGTACCCGATGACAACCTTCGGTTGACGCAGAAGGGTACAGATCTCATTTACTGAACCTTAGAGGAGGGGGATTTTCGGTCACAACCGCACGCTTTTATGGTGGGCGGTCGTATTGTCGCGATTCTCACCCGTCCGCCGCTCACCTGATTTTACGGGTGCGTGTTTACCTTCGTTTGCTACTGTGAATAAATTCCTTCCGATCAGCGCCATTTTTTCGAGACATCCTCAGTTCGAAACCAGTTGAAATTGCAAACTTTTTTTTTCGTGAACTCTGACTACCGGGCAAACCCATTATCAGGCGCTTTGGTTTCGAAGTGTCCGGGGACGAAAAGTGCTCAAAGGGCGATCCTGGCTGAGAAAAATACCCGTCAATATCAGAAGAGCCGCCAGATACTGAGTCGGTGTGAACTGTTCGCCCAAGATCAACCAACCCATCAGAACCGTGAAAACCGGGATCAGGTTCACAAATGCGGACGCCTGACTGACCGGGATGCGGCTGACGCCGAAATTGTAAAGCCCGTAGGCCCCAAAGCTGATAAACGCCCCGAGATAGATGACAGCCAACGTGCCGCCGAGATCGAACTGCACCGGTAAATGGGTGGATGGCAGAAACAGAAGCGGCAGGTAAAAAAGGCTGCCGACGAAAGCCTGAAAAGCGGTCAGCAGCAAGGGGCTGAAACGTGCGGTGAGTCTTTTAAGTGTAATGATGTAACCGACGGCGCACACCATGGCGACAAACTCGAGAAAATTGCCCAGAGGGGGATTGGGTGCTGACGATGATGCTGTGCCGCTCAAGCTCAGCCAGACGGCGCCGCTGATGGCCAGTGCAAAGCCGAGCAGCGTCTTGAGGGTAATGGTTTCTTTCAGAAATACCCGGGCGGCCACGGCAACCATCAGTGGCAAAAGG
>JBATHN010000373.1:0-8565 GCA_049666885.1 Desulfobacterales bacterium | reverse complement strand
GGCTTCTTTGGTGTGGGTGGCGTCCGCCGCGGCCTGGAGATCTTCGATGCAGCCGAAAAAATTGGGCGACTGGACGGCCACGGCGGCCAGGTCCGCGAGGCTGTCGAGGGCGGCCAGATCGGTCCGGCCGTCGGCCAGGTAGGGCAGTTCGACGATCTCATAGCCGGTGGGATCGAAATAGGTCCCGACCACCCGCCGGTGATGGGGGTGGACGGCGGCCGACACGGCCACTCGCTTCTTGCGGGTAATGCGGAGCGCCATCAGCAGGGCTTCGGCCAAGGCCGTGGAGCCGTCGTAGTGGGAGGCGGTGGCGACCTCCATCCCCATCAGGCGGCTGGCCAGCGTTTGATACTCGTAGATGGCCTGAAGGGTGCCCTGACTGATTTCAGGCTGGTAGGGCGTGTAGGCCGTCACGAATTCGCTGCGGGTCAGAACATACCGGGCGGCAGCCGGCACGAAGTGGTCGTAGCTGCCGGCCCCCATGAACACCTTGTAGTCCGGTGATACGGCCGTGCGGGCTGCCAGAGCGTCCATGTGGTCGTTGAGTTCCCACTCGGTCAGCGCCTGCGGCAGCTTCATGTCGAGACGGCAGCAGCAGTCTTTCGGGATCGTGGCGAAAAGCGCGTCCAGACTTTCGACCCCGATCTGTGCCAGCATGGCCGCGATGTCTTCCGGGGTGTGGGGTAGATAGCGCATGTCTAAAGTCCTTTCAACATCTCGAGATACGCGTCATTGGTCATCATCGCATCGAGCTCGCCCGGATCGTCGGGTTTGACGTCGATAATCCAGCCCTCGTCGTAAGGGCTGGTGTTGACGAGTTCGGGAGACTCCTCGAGGTTCTTATTGATGGCACTGATTTCTCCGCCTATCGGCATGAACAGCTCCGAAACCGCCTTGACCGATTCTACGCTGCCGAATGCATCGCCTTTGGCGAACTTGTCACCGACCTGCGGCAGTTCCACGAACACGACGTCACCGAGCTGGTCCTGGGCGTAGTCATCGATTCCCACCCGGATGGCGTCTCCTTCCTTGCGGGCCCATTCGTGGTCTTCTGCAAAGCGAACGTTTTCGGGCAGGTTGAGTTGACTGATTTCTTTCATGGGCGTCCTCCTCTAAAGGCGTTGAAGTATTCATTTCCCCATAAATTTTGCCAGCGGCTTGCGGGCCGTCCGGTCGGGGCGAATGTCGTCGACGATTTCGACTTCAACCGTCCGACGCTTGTCTTTCAGCCGGACCATTTGACCGGGCTTGAGGGGTTTGGTGACCTTGACAAAACCGCAGCTCAGCCCGCGCGGCGTAAAATCGGCCGGTTTGTCCGGGCTGACGATGCTGAAGATCCGGTGGTCGTGACGTCCAATGGCCATGTCGGTGGCGCAGGTCAGCACCCGGCCGATGTCACGCTCCGTGTCATCCACCACGGCGGCCGGGTCCGCCGTCGACACCTTGCGCAGGTCAAAGCCGGCAAAGGGAAAGGTGTACTGGCCGGACTCGCTGCGCTGCAGGGCGACGGCACCCACAAAATCCTTGGTAAAACCACGGCCGTCGGGGTCGTAGGGCAGGGCGAAAGGCCAGGGGTGGTTCTTGAACAGCCACGCGCCGATGTCCTGGTGCGAGAGCGGCAGCACGGCTCCGGCGCGCAGCGAGTCCCTTGCCGCCAGTCCACATGGGATCATGCCCAACGGTTGGCCCACGTCGATGAGCATCTGCCAGAGATCGACAAACTTATCCGGCGCGACGAACAGCTCGAAGCCGAACTCGCCGGTGTAGCCCGTGCGGGACAGCAGGATGGGGGTGCCGTCCGTGAGGATTACTTTTTCAGACATCGGGAGGGCGGCGTTGAAGTGACCCTTGAACGAGAAATAGGGCAGCTGCACGAACACCTCTTGCGGTCTCTTGACGATGCGGCTGATGATCCGGGCCGCCTGCGGTCCCTGCACATCGAGCTTGCCGACCTGATCGCTGAGATCGACGACCGCCGCCTTGCGGCTGCCGGCATAGCCCTGCAGATGGGCACTGACGACACCGCCCATGTTGGCATTTACCACCACCATGAAGAGCGCGTCGTCAATTTGAAACACGATCGCATCGTCGATGACCTCGCCGGCCTCGTTCAAAAAGACACCGTACACGCTTTTACCGGGAGTCAGCGGCTTTTGATCTTTTCCGACGCAGGCGGCCAGATTTTTGGAAAAACAGACCTGCAGGAGATCCCGCGCCCCGGATCCCTTGACCGTAAGGACGCTCATGTGGCTCGTGTCGAAGATACCGGCGCTGGTCAGAACCACGAGGTGTTCCTCTTTGGCGCCGCTCGGATACCACAGCGGCATGTCGTAAGATCCGAATATCGCCATGTTGGCGCCGTGGTTGACGTGCCAGCCGTGAAGGCGGGTCTTCTTAACGGGTTTGCTCATTGTCCTCTCTCCGTTTACGATAAGGTCTTCAAACTGCCAGTCGTATTCATAAACCAAATAAAAGTTATTGAATAATTTGTCAATAATTTATAGTTGATTATGTCTGAACCGTATGCTAACAGACCGGTTCTGACTGGAGAAGACAGTAGTGGTTTTCTTCAACCTGAAGTGAGCGTTTCAAATTTCAAAAGAGGGGGGAATTGTTCTACTAATAAGGATTTCAATCGGTTTCGACCTTAAAATTTGAAAACCTTTGGGGATTGCCGATCTTACCGCACCTACGGCATCATATGCCGTCCCGCATAGCGATCCCGCCGACAGCGGGACGGAACGACATTTTCCTTGTATCTGCGGCAACCTCGACCATCGCTCAAATTAGGTTCTCTATAAACCCGGTGCAGCAGGATTAAAGGAGGTAGAAATGCAAAAAAGACTCATCTTTGTCGGTATCGTCTGTGGCCTGATTCTGGGCGTGGTCTTCCTGGCCTGCGGGCCCGAGGCGCCGAAATCCATCAAGATCGGTGTCAACGCACCGATTACCGGTGACATTCCCAAGGTCGGTGAAGGGACTAAATACGCGGCCCAGATGTGGCTCGAAGACGTCAATGCCGCCGGTGGGCTCGATGTCGGCGGAAAGAAATACAAGGTCGATCTGGTGATCGAAGACAACGAATCCAAAGCCGAATCCGCCGTCAAGGTCAACACCAAGATGATCACCGAAGACGGGGTCCTGATGATCGTCGGTCCGCAGTCGTCCAAGCAGGCCGTACCGGCGGGCGAGGTGGCCAACAACTACAGCACACCCATGATCAGCCCCTGGTCCACGAACCCGAAGACCACCGCGGACCGGCCATTTGTCTTCAGGTCCTGCTTTCTGGATCCGTTCCAGGCGCCGGTGGTGGCCAACTTCGTAAAGGATGAGTTCGGGTTCACCAAGGCGGCGGTTCTCTATGACGTTGCCAGTGACTATCCCAAGGGACTGGCCGAGGATTTCAAAAAGGCTTGGGAAACTGCGAACGGACCCGGTTCCGTAGTGGCTTATGAGAGTTTCACCACCAAGGACGCCGATTTCAGCTCTCAGTTGACCAACATCATCAACTCCGGCGCCGAATTCCTGTTCACCCCCCAATATTACAACGAGGTGGCGCTGATCGTGCAGCAGGCCCATCAGCTCGGCTTCAACAAACCGATCGTGGGCAGCGACAGTTGGGGATCGGCCGAGACCGTCCAGCTTTGCGGTCCGGACTGCTATGGGCTCTTCTTCAGCACCCACTATGCCGCGGCCGGCGCCACCGGCAAGACCAAGGAGTTCATCGACCGTTACCAGAAGCAGTACGGCTACGTGCCGGACGATGTCGGCGCCCTTACCTGGGATGCGATCGGGCTGGTTCAGAAGGCCGTTCAGGACTGCGGCACGATCACCGGCGACATCAAGAAGGACCGTCAGTGCGTCCGTGACGCCATGGCCAACATCAAGGAATACGAGGGCATCACCGGCAAGATGACGTTCGGCGGCAGCGGCGATCCCACCAAATGTGCGGTCATCGTCAAGATCAGCGACAAGGGCGAATTCGAATTCTACAAATCGGTTTGCCCGTAAATCAAGCTAGTGCCCATCCACGAATTCATTAAGGGCGCTGATTAGTTTCCGATCCAGAAATGAGCAATTTCCTGCAAGTTCAAGGAAATCAAGGAATTGTGCGGAGGCGTACTTTTTTACGCCGCACAAGCGATTCCGCCGATTGACGCTGACCTGTCCCGAAGCAGGCGGGGAATTGCTGAAAAGGGCCATTTATGGACGGAAACAAGCTAAGGTCTCACTTAATAATCCGGTACGGTGGCGGATGCGTCACCGTACCCTGTTCTTCCCGAGTTTTGTTCTATTCTCGAACAAGCCAACCGTGCCAAACAGCGATCTTCATACTGGCGGGCCAGGGTTTCCCTGTGCCCGCCTTTTTGAACAGGTCGGCGAGATCGGTTGAGCCGGTTAGGGCGTTCAATTCAGAAAGGGTAGGGTCAGCCGGACCAGTTGGATCGTTACGAACGTCTTAGAAAGTACCGGTAACATTTTCAACTGACTCAATCCCGCCGTCGGCTGGACTTAACGGGCTTAACGGGCTCAACCGCCCAAGGAGCAGCCTCGATGGTATTTTTTCTTCAGAATTTTGTGAACGCCCTGCAATGGGGCAGTTTCTACGCGTTGATCGCATTGGGTTACTCCATGGTGTACAGCATTTTGATGCTCTTCAACTTCGCCCATGGCGACATCTTTATGGTCGGGGCCTACATCGGGTTCGGCGTTGCAACCGGTTTGATGGTCCTCGCCTCGCAGTGGGTGCTTGTTTTGCCCGGTTGGCTGATTTTGGTGCTGACGATACTGCTTTCCATGTTCCTAACCTCCTTTTTAGGCATGTTTGTCGAACGGGTGGGTTATCGCCCCTTGCGGGACGCCCCCCGGGCATCGGCCGCCATTACCGGTCTGATGATCGGCATTATTCTCGAAACCATCGTCTTGTGGAGTCTGGGCACCCAGCGGGTCAGCTTCCCCTCCCTGATCGAGACCGTTACCTACAATGTAGGCGGCGTGTTTGTTACCAACAAGAAGATTATCATCGTCGCGGTCTCGCTTGCTTTCATGCTGGCGCTGCATCTGTTCATCAAAAAGACGCGGTGGGGGATGGCCATGCGCGCAATGGCCTTTGACTATGTGGTCGTGCCGTTGATGGGCGTGTCGATAAATCGCATTGCGGCCATGACGTTCGCCATCGGGTCGGCCCTGGCGGCCCTGGCCGGAATCCTATTCGGTCTGGCCTATCCGGTTCTGGACCCGTATATGGGGATTGTTTTCGGCTGGAAGGCTTTTGTGGCTGCGATTTTAGGCGGAAGAGGGTCCATCATGGGAGCGACCCTGGCCGGGTTCCTGCTCGGTTTCATTGAAATATTCGTGGCCATGATCTTTCCGTCGACCCTGCGGGACCTCATCGCTTATTCTATCGTATTGCTCATTCTGGCCTTCAGGCCATATGGATTCTTCGGCGAGCCTTACAGCGCCAAGTTGAGACTGTAATGGCCGGCGCCGCACACAGGCCAAGCCGGTGGTTTTTCAGAAAGGAAATGTAATGGAAGCAGCCAGCAGCGCACTATCTGCCCCTGAAAGCGGGTTGAAACATAAAATATGGCAGATGTATTCTCAGGTGCCGGTCCTGGGATGGCTTTGCGGTGCCCTGAGTGCGGTCTTACTGGAACAATTCGTGGGCAGGCCGTTGGCTATAGGCCTGGGCCTGTCGAAAATTCCCGCGCTTTTCGGCTTCACGATCATTCTGAAATATCCGGCACTTTTTCCCAGCGCGCTGCTCTACGTCTTCCTGATATACCTGCTGCCGATCATCGTCGTTGCCCGGTTGAGCCTCGCACCGACCAACTGGCTGGCGGATAAAATGATGGATTACTCGACGCAGGGATCGGTGCTGGTCCACTTGTTTCTCCTGTACGCCATCTTTCATATCTGGGCCGGAATGAGCGACTACCGGGACATAACCCTTAAATTCACACTGATTGCCATAATGGTCACCGTCAGCCTGAATGTGATCAACGGATACATGGGGGAGTTCTCCTGTTCACACCCCGGGTTCATGGCGTTGGGGGCCTATACCGCTTCGGTCTTTTCCGTCTCCCTTTTTGTCAACGACAGCCAGTTCGGTCAGGCGCTGTTGCCTTCCTTCCTGGGCCCGTTTTTGTTTCCGCTCGGTCTTATTGCAGGCGGCCTTGTTGCGGCAGCAGGGGCGCTGGTTGTCGCCATTCCTTCATTTAGAACCCGGGGAGATTACCTGGCGATTATCTCCCTGGCTTTTTTGTTCATCGTCAAGAGTCTGGTCGAGAATTTGGAATTTGTCGGCGGCCCGCGCGGTCTCAGCAGCCAACCGAACTGGGCCAATCTGCCCACGGTATTCACCTGGACCGTGGTCTGTATCTGGGTGATCAACAACTTTGTCCGCTCTATCCTCGGCAAGGCGCTCAACGCTGTACGGGATGATGAAACCGCGGCCAACGCCATGACCGTCAACACGCGCCGCACCAAGATGGTGGCTTTCATGTTTGCCGCGTTCTGGGCCGGAGTGGCCGGTGGATTGTTTGCCCACGTCCTGCGCTACGTGAATCCGGGCTCATTTGGGATTCAAAAGCTCGCCGAGGTCCTGGCCATGGTTTACTTCGGTGGTCTTAATTCGGTGTACGGATCGATTCTCGGCGCCGTGAGTCTGAGTCTCCTCAGTGAAGCTTTACGACCACTTGAACTCTTCAAATGGATTGTGATTCCGCTTTTGCTTATTCTGGTGATGATTTTCCGACCGACGGGTCTGATTGCGTTCAAGGAATTCGATGTCAAGAAACTGATCCGACCGCGGCGGAAGCCGGAAAACGAGGTGTAGTATGTCGTTGTTGCAGGTAGAGAGAATGACGCATTATTTCGGCGGACTGCGGGCCGTGCACGACTACAACCTTCGGATCGAACCGGGCCAGATCAGAGGACTGATCGGTCCCAACGGGGCCGGCAAGACGACCATTTTCAACCTGATAACCGGTATCTACCGACCTTCGGAAGGCACCATCCGCCTGGAAGGTGAAAATTTGGTGGGCCTACAGCCGCATCAGATTGCTTCCGTCGGTCTTGGCCGGACCTTCCAGAACCTGCTTCTGTGGCGCCACATGAGTGTACTGGAGCACGTGCTCATGGCCCAATACTCACGGATGACCTACGGTTTGGTCGGTGCCTTCTTTGGAACAACCAAACGTAAACGGCAGGAAGCCGAGGCCGAAGAGAAGGCTTACAGGCTTCTGGAAATCGTGGGAATTTCCGATTTGGCGGACCAGAATGTTCTCAATTTGCCATATGGAGATCAGAGAAGGGTCGAGATGGCCAGGGCCTTGGCCATAGACCCGAAGATCCTTTTTCTGGATGAACCAACCGCCGGAATGAATCCGGAAGAGTTGATCCAGATGATGCAAATCATCCGTCAAGTGCATAAAGAATTCGGGTTGGCGATTTTTTTAATCGAACACCGGCTGAAAATGGTGATGGAGTTGTGCGAAATGATCCAGACCCTGGTTTTCGGCGAGGTGATTGCCGAAGGCACACCGGAAGAGATCCAGAACAACCCTCAAGTGATCGATGCTTACCTGGGCAAGGAGGCAATTGACTGATGTTATCAGTGGAAAATCTTCAGGTGTCCTATGGGAATATCAAGGCGCTGCAAGGAATCAGTTTCAAGATAGACGAAGGCGAGATCGTCACCATTATCGGTGCCAACGGAGCCGGTAAGAGCACGACTTTGAAGGCGATTTCACGCATGGTGCCGGTTGCAAAGACGAGTCGCATGACCTTCAGAGATAAAAACCTGCTGAAATATTCGGCCGACAAGGTGGTCAGCGAACTGGGTATATCACATGTCCCTGAGGGCAGACGGCTTTTCGGAAACCTGACGGTACTCGAAAACTTGCAACTGGCTACCTTTGCCCGCAAAGACAGGGAAAATGTCGAAAAAGACATCAAACGTGTATTTGCGATTTTTCCACGATTAGAGGAGCGCAGGCTGCAGAAAGCCGGAACCCTGAGCGGCGGTGAACAGCAGATGCTGGCCATCGGGCGGGCTTTCATGAGCGGTCGCAGGATCATGCTGCTGGATGAGCCGTCTATGGGGCTGGCGCCGCTGCTGATGCGCAATGTTTTCGAAGCCCTGAAGGATATCAACGGGGAAGGGACCACGATATTGCTGGTGGAACAGAACGCCCGTATGGCGCTAAAATTTGCCCGGCGTGGTTACGTCCTGGAGAGTGGTAATCTGGTCTTGGAGGGCGATTCGGAGTCGCTTCTGCAAAATCCGGATGTGAAGAAAGCGTACCTGGGGGGATAAAAATAAAATAGGTTCAGGGTTAAAAGGTTCAAGGGTTCACCGTTCACCGTTCAGCGGTTAAAGAAGGATTTCAATCCTTCAACCCTCGTATGAAACTACGCCAAAATGGCATAGTTTCTTTCTCGATCAAACTGGCCGCTTTTCAGGCCAGCGGCTGGGCTGAACCATGAACCCTCGTATGAAACTTAACGGTGCGATTCCCGATGGAGAGGTCATCTTTAGAGATACTATCCTGAGTATTGGGA
>JBATHN010000372.1:0-3636 GCA_049666885.1 Desulfobacterales bacterium | reverse complement strand
GTCCCATCTGACTTAAATGGCGTGTATTGCTGGTAGTTTGACTAGTGCCCATCCACGGTTTCATTAAGGGCACTGGTAAGTTTCCGATCCAGAAATGCGCAATTTTCTGCAAGTTCAAGGAAATCAGCGGCATCGCGCGGAGGCATACTACTGTATGTCGCACAAGCGATTCCGCCGATTGACGCCGACCTGTCTCGAAGCAGGCGGGGAATTGCGGAAAAGGGCCATTTCTGGACGGAAACTAAATAGGGACGCGACTATAGGCGCTCTTTACCTTATTTCGACCCGATACTTTTTCAAAAACCCGGACGGATTGTAAGACATCTTGGCTTGCCTCAGGCCTTTTTCACCGAGGTCCTGTTCGCGGTTCACGATTTTGAAGTTGTCCGGAAGGCTTTCCAGGAACATCTGATTGATCGCCTGGTAGACCCCTTTGTAATCGGGGCAGCCTTTTTCGTAATGGACCACGATCGATTCGTCACTCATTTTTTCGGCGAGTGTGTAGGCGACAATGATGTCTTCAACAATGATCACCCCGCCGGTCAGGCCGACCAAATCATTCCAGTGCATGAGAACTTTGAAGACCGAGCGGTTCTCGGCCGAAAGAACATCGGACGACTCACAGTCCCGCCAATTGCACCAATCGGCCTGCATGGCCATGGCCGGTTCTATCATGGCCGGACTGAACGTCACAAACCGGTATTCGTATTTTTTGATGAACTGATTGAGCAAATTTTTCTTTTTGTGAAATCGGTTGCCTTTCAACTCCACCATTTCGTTTATATCGTAAAGGTAGTCCCAGTGATCGCGATCTTCTTCAATTACGATCCGGTCCCCGAAGTTCTTCTGCCATTGCCGGCTGAGGGTCTCGGGTATGCGTATGAATCGGGTACCGGATTCGATTCGGCGTTTGAAGACGTCGCCCCAATCGATCGCTTCCCAAGGACCGATCGGTGCCCAGAGGCATGTTTGCGGTATGGATTGCCGGATCCATATGAGATTTTCGTCCCAGGCCCATGTCAGACCATATTCGTCCGCCCACCCGAAGAGGTTTGAAAAGCTGTAATCACTTGATTTCTGAGAACACTGCTCCAATGCTTTCAGGTAGTTCGCTTGCTGTCCCAGGTGGATCGGTTCGAAGTCCATCTGCATGTCGATTGTCTCCGGTTGATCGATAGGTGTGCGGTTTCAACTGAATCCCGCGACCCAGGTTGCGTCGTTACTTTGTCACCTTTCCTGCAAGGCTTCGACCAGTTGACGGCCGGCCTGGTAGGCTTCATCCATATAGGCCGGGAAGCGGTGTACATCACCCTCGAAATCGAGGCCTCTGTAAAGCAGTGTTTGCGAGAGCTCCGTGTCGAGCACATCGTAAAAATACTTCACGCTCAAAAGGGCTCCGTCGAAGAGCTTCTTGCCATGGGTGGCCCCCACTGCAATAAACAGGCCCTTGCGGGTTGCCGTCCAATGCTTGAACGGAACCTTGTCGACCCAGTATTTCTTGACCCACAGCGACTGGCAGCGGTCCATAAGGATTTTGATTTGGGCGCTGACGGTGTAGAAAAAAATCGGCGAAGCCATCATCACACCTTTTGCTGCCAGCAGCGACGTACGGACACGCTGAAAATCGTCTTTGATGGCACATTCACCGGCCTGCTTGCAGGCGTAGATTTCCAGACATGGTGACATTTTCAGGTCCCTCAACACAAACTCTTCAACCGCTGCGCCGACCTCGCGCGCACCCTGAACGGCTTGTTTTAAAAGAGCCGCAGAGTTTCCCGCTCTTCGCGGGCTGCCGTATAGGGCCACCAGTTTTAGCATCTGCTTTTCAGCCACATAGGTCAAATCTCGATCACAAGGCCGATCGGGCAGTGATCCGAGCCGTAAATGTCGTTGTTGATAAAGGCCTCTTTCACCCGGCCGGTTTCGACCAGATCGCGTGTGACGAAGAAATAGTCGATCCGCCAGCCGATATCCCGCTCGCGGGCTTTGAAGCGATAGGTCCACCAGGAATACTTCACGGTATCCGGATACAGGTGCCGATAAGTGTCCACATAACCGTGGTCGACGATGCGGTCCAGCCAGTCGCGCTCGATACGCAAAAAGCCAGAGGTCTTCTCGTTGGCCTTCGGATTTTTCAAATCGATCTCGTTGTGCGCCGTGTTGTAGTCGCCGGTAATGACAAGGCTGCGACCCGCTTGTTTGAGCTGATCGGTATATTCGAAAAAGGCGTCATAGAAATCGAGTTTGAACTGCAGCCGCTCCGCACTCATTTGTCCATTAGGAAAATAGACGTTGAAGAAGACAAAGTCCCCGAAGTCCATTTCGATCATCCGACCTTCGGCATCGAACTCCGGCCGGTCGAGTCGGACGTTCACGCTCTGCGGTGAAATTCGCGTGTAGGCCCCGACACCGCTGTAGCCCTTTTTGTGCGTGGCACAGGACCAGAAGCTTTCATAGCCGGCGATGGAGCGCATCTCCTCGGTGAGTTGCGGTTCCTGCAGTTTGGTTTCCTGGAGAGCGACGACATCGGCGTCGAGACTTTTTAAAGAATCCAGAAAATTTTTTTTCATAGCGGCCCGCAGACCGTTTACATTCCAGGAAATCAGGGTCATCTTTTTTCCGGCCATTGATTACTCTCCCAGCAAACCGGCGACCAAGCCGGCACAGTCTTGCGCGCCGGCTTGGTCGAGTGTGCTTTTAAGTGACTGGAAACACGCGCGGACAATGGCTGTTTTCGGGTGCGAGGATTCAAACTGGGCGTCGACGGTTTTCAGGTCGGCCATCACCTCTGCCAGTGCGTCGAAAGGCAACCCGATGCTGCCGGCTTGCTGTTTGAGAGCATCTGTAACCCGTTCGACAGCCTGCCGGACTTCAGTTGACATTACCGGATCGGTACCGAGGCAAAGGGTCTGTGCCTGGGGCTTGGATAAACCGAATCCCGAAACTTCGATTTCCTCGACGGCGAAGGGGGTGATGCCGATGCCGCCCGACAGGGTGCGGATTTCCAGCATCATCCAGCCCATGAGGTCTTCCGCCAGACGGGATGCGGCGGTTCGGTCGATTCCCAGCTCGGAACCGACTTCGTACATCGATACCACTGCAGCTGGATCGCCTTTGGTCTGTTTGTAAACGCTGAGTAGAAAAGTGCGCCCGTTTTCATCGAGTTCGCCAAACCGCATACCGTGTCACTTCCTTTCTCCAATAAACCCCCACTCGCCGTGGACATGCGTCGCGCGGCCTATGGGCTTGCTTAAAAATGACGTCACAGGTTATACGGGGAAGTATCCCGCCCGAATGTGTTGCGAAACATCGGAATATCCTTAAATTCCCGCGTTCTCACGCCTCGCCCACCGGTCACCTCGACGACTGAAATTGCGAAATCATTTTTTTGTAAGCCCCAACCCGGGACGTTGAGTCCCGCCCTGGCGGAAAACCGCTCAAATTAGGTCTAAAAAAAATGGCTGTTGTCGGTGCATGTTATTGGACGATCTGCCGGATGGCATCTTCCAGCTCGGGGTAACTGAAGCTGAACCCGCTGCTCAGAAGGTTTTCTGGAACAACTCGCAGGCTGTCGAACAGAGCCGATGCGGCTTCTCCAAGGGCCAAGCGAAGCATGAGTTTGGGTGACGGCATCAC
>JBATHN010000371.1:0-11479 GCA_049666885.1 Desulfobacterales bacterium | reverse complement strand
GGTTGCGTGGCCGCGGCAGCAAAATTCTGGAGCGCGCCGCCGACTTTTTCAAGAACCGCTTTGCAGCCGGTTATGGCGTGTCGCGTGGCAAGGTAAGCCGGATCGTTGTAGGTCAGCCAGACCTGTCCCCTGTCATCTTCCCAGATAAGCGCCTTTTGGGGCAGGTCGATGGCCACGCTGCGGCCGCACTGCATCAGCGGTGTGCCGATCTTCGGATTGCCGAAGATCACCAGTTCGGTGGGCGGCAGGTCGAGGCCGACTTTTTTTGCACCTGCGGCATGATCGATCCGGATAAACACGGTCATTCCCTTGGTCGCAAGGACTTTCTCCAGTCTGTCGGCCGTGTCTTTTACGCTGTGCGTGCTTTTTACGTTCACGAGACCGCTGTCGGCGACGGCGACCGACGCCAATCCAAAGAAAATAATAAATGATAACAGCATACGCACCATTGGGGTACCTCACTTTCTGGGTTGTACTTCACAGAGATAATGGGTCATGGAATCTTCGATCGCTCGCCGCCGCCCGCCGTTTTTGCGAACCGTTCGTCCGACACGGTTTGTTGCGTTTGCTGGCTGGTCCGTTCCAGCCAACCGAAGCGCTCGACCGGGTGATGATCAAATGCCGGCACGTAAGGCTTGATGTCCAGCAGCGGCGTGCCGTCGAGGATGTCGACATTTTCGATGTGAAGGATGTTGGCGACGATTTTTGTGAGTCTGACCACGGAAATGCCGATCGGATTGGGTCGCTTCGGTGCCCGGGTGGCAAACACCCCGCGGGGTTGTGAATCCAGAAAGGGCTCTAACACCAATTCGGGGGTTCCCGAACGGTGAAAGTGATAAAGCAAAATGATGTGTGAAAACCCGTCGAGATCCTTCAATCCCGGGGCGAATTCCGGAAAAACCTCGACGGTGCCGCAGATGCCGCCGGCGCCGGTGGGCTGGATCGGCATTCCGGCCGGCTTTTCGAACGGGGAATGTATCAGACCGATTGGTCGGTATTCAACTGGCATGGGAGTGTCCTTCAACGCGAGTTGTCATGCGGCGACCAGTGCGACTGACACCCTTTTTGCAGCAGGGGCACGGCCACCCGTCATTATGCTTTCCACTGCATTAGGCTCGTATAGAGCCGGGGTCGGCCTGTTAGGCAACCGTTTCGAATAATCGTTGGAATCTGGCCAAAGATATTTACATGAAAATTTGATTACATGATAATGCAGATAAGAAGGAGGGACAACCCTTCACCACATCGATTCGTTCAAATGGCAATCGGCGTGTGGATATCGGTCACCGGCAGTGCAGACAGATGACGGTCGCCGGTCACCTTCATCGGGCCCGGTCCATTTTTTTCAGATAACCGATGCGTTCTTCGAGGTCGGGGTGGGTGGAAAACAGCGTGAAAGCCGGATGGATCGGTGCCGTTTTTGCGATTCGGGCCAGAACGTTCTGCAAAGAGACCGTACCCCAGCCCATCCGGATGAGATACGTACCGGCGGCCCGATCGGCCTCTTTTTCGAAGCGCCGCGAATAGCCGGACTCGATCAACAGTGTGGGCAGGGTATCCCCTGCGGCACTGATCGATGACACATCGCCCGCCAGAGCCGATACCAGCAGGAGGGCGCCGGCATTCTGGAACAACATGCGCAGTCCGTGACGGTTTTCGACATGGGCGATTTCGTGGGCCAGGACGCCGATGAGTTCCCGGTCGTTTTTGGCAAACCCCACCAATTCGTCGGTCATCACAATCAGCCCGGAGGGTAAGGCAAACGCGTTCGCACCGACGTGGTCGCTTTTACGAAATTCCAGACGATAATGCGTCGCTGACTTTTTACGGGCGACAAGACCGTGAAAGAGATTATGAAGATGAGCAGACCGGTCGGCACCTAATTCGGACGGTTCGAGAAAGCGTGTTTCGAGCACTGCCAGGGTTTGGCGGCTCAATCTGTCCGTGACAGCGGCCGGAACGGCAGCGGCGGCGATTTTGGCCAGAAAGGGGATACCCGCGGCCACGAATCCCCAGATACACATAAACAGGCCCAGTAGACAGGCGAGCGCTGTTTTCCAACCGGACTCGAGAAAATTGACGATCCGCGCGGTGCCGGTGGGACTCCGGAGGGAGTCGACGAGCGCCAGCAGTTCTGCATCTCGGGTTTCACAGCGCGCACCAGCGGGTAGAATCAAGGATCGACAGGTCCCGCCGAGCGGCGGCGTCGCGCTGCAATTTTTCAGCGGGACGACGATGTCCGGCAAGACCGCCGTGCGGTCCTGCAACCGGAACGTGGTTCCCTCGAAGGTTATTGCCACTTGGACCGGCTTCGAACTCCGTCCGTCGAGATATGTTCCCGTAAATGTGCTCATAGGCCGATATCGATGTCAAAAAATCCGGTTGCCGCCTCACCAATGGCACTTTCAGCCGACTGTTCGGCAGCCGCAAAGGTGTCCAGGCTGCGGTCACTGAACAGTGTCAGGCTGCTTACCAGGTAGCGGACGCGGCGCACCCTGGCCCAGGGAATCAGCAGACCCAGGGAGATGATGATGCCAATTAGATTGGTGAGTCGGAGCCACAGCAGGCTGCCGACGTTGAGATTGCTATTGAAACAGAGGCCTCCGACGCTTGTCCGGTCCCAGCAGTAATTGGTGAGCCGTGCGAACAGAAACTGCTGAATAAAGGTGAAGGCCGTCATTGCGACCAAGAAACCGGTGATCGGCAGCAGTGTGAAAAACCGAACCATGTTGTCCAATCTTAACGCCAGCCCTTGCGGCTGCAAGACGAAGAAGAATACCCCGCCGCCTACCACGACAGCCATGAGGATGACCATAAGGCCGGTAAATCCGTAAACCTGGTAGAAGGGACCGGCCGCACCGGTGAAGGTGTTGGGGCTTCGACCAAAGGTAAAATTTTCGGAAAAGTATTTCTTGCGACGGAAAACCCAGTAGGGAAAGATCAGACCCAGGGTCAACGGTATGAGCAGGGGTATGAACAGATAGGTATTGTAGCTCTCTTTCAGCGATCCGCGGAATTGGAAGCGAAGGTTGCGATAAGATGAGTTGTAGGCGTTGAAGCGCAGGGATTTGTAAATCAAAAAAGGCAGGAAGGCATAAAAAGCCGCCAGCACGATGCCGCTGTAAACCGGTCCGAAGCTCTCGAGCGCCAGAAAGAGCAGCAATCCGAAGCCAAGGATGAGGTTGCCTCTCAAAATAAACCAGGGATTGGCCCGGTAGTCGAAGGGATGGTCGGCCAGCAGCGTGTGGGCATAAAAATAACGGCGCGTTCGCACCTTAGCCCAGGCGGAATAGATACCCAAGGTCAAAACGGTTAGAAAGAGATTGACGATCCAGATCCTGAAATACTCGCCACCGGTGCCCGTGAACCTCAGCCTCAACCGTTGGCGGACCTGGTAGACTGTGAATTCGGGGTTCTGAGCATCGGAAGACCGTTTGAAGTCGTCGATGGCCTGCTGGTTCTCCATCTCCAGGTGTCCGATGTCCTCGTCGAGGGACCTGATCTCACCCGCCATCTTGCCGTTTCATCCTTTTAATTTCGGAGTTCCGGGACCGGGCAACGCCAAGTGAAATTCCCGCTTTTAAAAATTGAGGCGGGTTTTCCATTGCCTGCCGGTGTTTGCATACTGAGAATTTCAACTGCTTATTATAGCATAAAAGTGCTCTGAATAGGTACGGTTTAAGTTGCGCGTTCCGCCCGGAACGGGACGCCGGAAGGCGTCTCTGTGCCCGCCGTTCGAGCCGGTACACTGACATTGCCGCGTTGTGAAATAGCGGCGCTAAATCGAGGTGCAAACTATAGAATTCATATTTTCACAGAGATTCTCTGCCCGCCCGCTCTATCGGTAGGATGAAGCACGCCGAAAGGGCGCAAAAACCGGAATACCATAAAAAATTGTGCCCTCGGCTTGCAATATGTCGAAAAAACGTGCCAAAATCGTCACGAACCCGTCATGGGTTCATCGGCGGCAGAGAACTCTCGGAAAAGACGGCAAGATGTGCAGGCGATGGAGGTAACCGCATGGCGACGAAGAATGAATTGACCCCGGATGAATTGAGATGCGTTTGCGACCCGGCGGTGTTCGATTTTAAAGACACCTCGGAAATCGAACCGCTGAACGAGGTGATCGGTCAGGAACGGGCGGTACAGGCGATTCGTTTCGGACTGGCGATGAAAAGTCCCGGCTACAATATTTTTGTCACCGGACAAGAGGGTACCGGCAAAACCACCATCGTCAAGGACATCGTGCAACAATTGGCCGAAACTCTGGCCACGCCCGGGGACTGGTGCATGGTCAACAACTTCAAGGACGAATTTCGGCCGATGGCCGTCGCTCTTCCGGCCGGCAGTGCGCTCCTGTTCAGCAGGCGGATGAGTCGTTTCGTCGAAGATCTACAGGTTCGGCTGCCGAGGGAATTCGACAGCAAAGCCTACCAGGAAAAACTGGCCGAGATCAAGAACCGTCATGGGGCCCTGAGGCAGGAGCACTTCGATCGACTCAATCATTTGGCCAAGCAAAAGAATCTGGTGATCCACCGCACGGCATCGGGTTATCAGACCATTCCCCTGCTCGATGACAAACCGATGCCGCCGGAGGAATTCGAGCAGCTGCCCCAAGAAAAGCGCAAGGCCATCGAAGCCGATTTCAAGCAGCTTCAGGGCGAGATTGAAAACACCCTGAGAGAAGCGGGCAAAATCAATCACAGCCGGCAAAAAGAGATCGAAAAACTGATGGCCGACGTGGCCCTGTTCGTTGTGAAGGATCGGCTCGACATCATCCGGGAGGATTACCCCGACAGTCGCGATGTGCTCGCCTATCTGGATGAGGTCCAGGCCCACATCGTTGAAAATGTTAACAGTTTCCTCAAGGCCCTCGAACCGCCCGGGTCGGCCGGCGACGGCACGGCCTTGCGGGCTATCGGGAAGCCCTTAAGGGAATATCAGGTGAACGTACTGGTCGATCGCAAATCGACCCGTGGGGCCCCGGTTGTCTACGAGCCCAATCCCACCTATCAGAACGTGTTCGGTCAGATCGAGAAACGGGCCGTCATGGGCACCTTTACCACTGACCACACGATGGTTCAGACCGGGGCCCTGCTGCAGGCAAACGGCGGTTTCCTGATCATGGAAATCGAGTCCTTGTTGATGAATCCGATGGTTTGGGAGGCGCTCAAACGGGCCTTGCAGAACAAGCAGCTCTTCATCGAAGACCTGCCTACACTGGCCGGCATCGCCAGCGGGTCCCTGCGTCCCCAGCCGATACCCCTGGAGGTCAAAGTCGTTCTGCTCGGCAGTTATCAGATCTTCCAACTGCTTCAGAACAACGATTCGAAGTTCAACAAGATCTTCAAAGTCCGGGCCGATTTCGACCACGAAACCGAACGCTCGCCGGAGACGATTCAACTCTACGCCCGGTATATCGCCCGGGTGTGCAAGGAGGAAGGATTGAGGCCGTTCACGCCCGGAGCCGTGGCGACCGTGGTGGAATACGGTGAAAAGATCATCGCCAGTAAAAAGAAGCTTTCCCTGAGGTTCGGTCCGATCGTCAGCATCATCAAGGAATCCGATTACTGGGCGGACGGGGAGGGGGCCCCAATCGTGACCGAGGCACACGTCGTCACGGCCTTCAACCACTACCGCTTCCGCTACAATCTCTACGAGGAGAAGATGCAGGAGGCCTACGTCGACGACACCATCATGATCGACGTGGACGGCATGGTGGACGGTCAGGTCAATGCCCTGGCCGTCTATCAGATGGGAGACTACTATTTCGGCCGACCCTCGCGCATAACGGCCGAAACCTACATGGGCCGGCACGGGTTGATCAATATCGAGCGGGAAGCCAGGCTCAGCGGCCGAACGCACGACAAGGGGGTGCTGATTCTGTCCGGCTACCTCGGGCGGACGTTTGCGCAGAAATTTCCCCTGACCCTTTCAATCAGCATCACTTTCGAGCAAAGCTACGGCGGCATCGACGGCGACAGCGCCTCTTCCACCGAGCTCTACGCCATTCTCTCGAGCCTTTCCGGCATTCCCATCCGGCAGGGGATTGCGGTGACAGGCTCCGTCAACCAGAAGGGCCGGGTTCAGTCCATCGGCGGCGTTAACTATAAGATCGAGGGTTTCTTCGATGTCTGCAAGGCCAAGGGGTTGAACGGCCACCAGGGTGTTATGATACCGCAGACCAACATTCAGAACCTGATGCTCAAGCGGGAGGTCGTTGAGGCCGTCGCAGAGGGGCGGTTTCACATTTACCGGGTTGCCACGATCGAAGAGGGTATCGAGGTGTTGACCGGCGTTCCGGCCGGCATGCCGGACGAAGAAGGCGACTATCCCACCGGCACCGTTTTCGGCACGGTTCAGCAAAAGCTCAAGATGTACATGGAGCAGGCCTTGCGGCTCAAGAAGCAGATCGAGGGAATTTACTGAGGTCGCCGGCCCGTGGCTCGACTAATTGGCCCTATTCGTAAATGCGGTGGCACTCAGTGACCGATGCATCCCGCCGCGCCGTGTTGCTCGGCGCTCGCATACGCTTGTTATGCTTGCTTCTCATGCCTTACGCTGCGGGTGCCTCTGCCATCTCGGTGCGTCACCTTTTTTACGAACAGGACCACTAAGCCGGCGGGGCTCCTGTTTTACCGGCTTCAGACCGTCGTCTGGTCCGGTGCCGCTTTCAGCTCTTTTTTGATGTGATGGTTTGGAAGCCGGCGATCTGCTGCGTCACCTTTTTGCTCTTACACTTCGGGCAGCGGAAGTTTTTCTTTTCGTACTCGGCAATCTTCAGAATCAACGTGAACGGCTTTTTGCACTTTTCGCAAACAAACTCGTAAGTCGGCATCGTCAAACCTCCTTTTTGAATACGTTTCCGTGCATTTTCATCCAGTTGTCATACCGCGGGTAATTCTTAAGTTGATCCCCTCGAATTGTTAAGCCGCTTTGGCAACAAAAAAACAAGCGGTTGTTATCCTTGCCTCTCACCCTTTAAGCAAAATATCTTCTCCGCTGAAGGTGATGGCTGTATCAATCAAGGCCAGATGGCTGTATGCCTGGGGGAAATTGCCCAGCAGGCGTTTGGTGGCGAAATCAATGCCTTCGCTGAACAAACCGACGTGGTTGGCATAGGACAAGACCTGCTCAAACAATCTCTTTGCCTCTTTTTTTTCTCCGATCTTATACAAACTTTTAATCAACCAAAAGGTGCAAACCGTGAAAGACGATGTCGGCGCGCCGAAATCGTCGGCGTTGCGGTAGCGGTACATCAGTCCGTCTCGGCTGAGCTGCTTGTAAGTCAAGCGCACCGTGTTGATATATTTGGGGTCATTTGCAGGGATGAAGCCATAATGCTCCATGAGCAGGGTTGCTGCATCCAGATGGGGATTTCCATAGACTTGGGTAAAGGCTTTCAGGTTCGGGTCCCAACCTTTAGCCAAAATGTTGGCTTTGATTTTTTCCCCCACTTTTTTCCAAACCGCCACATAATTAGGCATATCAAAATGGGCGGCAATGCGCATGGCGCGGTCCATTGCGACCCAGCTGAGCACCTTTGAAAAGGTGAAGTGCTTCTTGTTGGTGCGGAATTCCCAGATGCCTGAATCTTTTTTGTGCCAGCTCTTTTCGACATGGAGCGCAAGCGTGCGAACCACCGTCCAGAGATTTTCACGATTTTCCACGCTTTCACGTTTGAATATAACTAAATACTGATAGATTGCGTCCAAAAGCACGCCGAAAATATCATTTTGCTTCTGCTTGTAAGCCGCGTTGCCCACTCGAACCGGTCGGGACCCCTCATAACCTTTCAGCCAGCTCAGGATTCTTTCGGTCAGGTTTTTTTGGCCGTTGATGCCGTACATGATCTGGATCTGCTCGTCCTTGTAAGGAATGATGTCCAGGATAAAATTGAAAAAGCGGCGCGCCACGTTGTAGTGACCCAGCTTGGTCATTATGGCAATGGTCATGGAGGCATCTCGCAGCCAGCAATATCGGTAATCCCAGTTACGTTCGGCCCCGATCTCCTCGGGCAAGGAGGTGGTCAGGGCCGCCAGGTTGGCGCCGCTTTTTTGGCAGGCCAACAGCTTGAGCACCAGGGCGCTGCGCTGGATTTCTTTGTTGTAGAGGGCAAAACGTTGGGTATAGGCCGACCAGTTCATCCAATACACCTTGGTTTTTTGATATTCCAGCTGGATAAAGTCTAAATTGAGGTCGATTAGCTTTTGGTTGTAACTGAGCAGCAGATAACAAGGTCTGTCCAGGACGATGGAACGCGAGGCGGCTATGGATTCCAGATCCAAATCCGAGTAAAGGTATACCGACTCATAGGAACCTTTAAGGGTACCGGTTTTGATATATTCTTCGCGCACTTCGGTTTTGACTTCATACTGACCGAAGCAAGGGCGCGGCTGATAGTGAACCCTGATTTTAGGCCGCCCGGATTTGTGACGAATGTAACGGATAATATCCGGAGGGCAATGGTAGGTGTGCTGGATGCCTCTGTAACGCGGCATGAAATCGAGGACCTCGAATTGATCCTTGCCTTTTGAAAAGGCGGTCACCAAGATATTGGTTTTAGATTGATAGGACGAACGAATAGTATACCCTTCATCCACCTTGATGGCAAACTCACCACCGTGCTTGGAGTCGAGAATCTTGGCAAAAACGGCTTGGGAGTCGAATCCAGGGAGGCAGCACCATACGATGGTGCCTTCCGCGTCAACCAGAGCCGCACTTGTGCAATTGCCGATCACGCCAAAATCAAAATTTTTCATCTTGGGCTTTCCATGCAACCTGTTTCGTCTTTCTTTTTTCTTGATATCGCCATTTCAAAAAGAAATTGACGCAACGCCTTTGGATTGGGACAGCGATATTGCGCCGCGGTGGCGCCTTCTCCAACCTTGATGCTGAGAAGGGATGGTTTTTGAATGCGGAACATGCTCTCGTCGGTTTCGTCGTCTCCGGCACAAAGTCCCATGTCATAGCCTTTTTTGGAGAAGAGATGCTCCATCACCACCCCTTTGTTGATCTGGAAGGAACAGACTTCTACGATTTTCTTGCCGTGGTGAATCTCAACCGGCAGGTTGGAGAGCATGCCGTGCATTTCTCCGACAAGCTGGTGCGCCTTCCAGGAGCCGAATTCCGGGTCTGACTTGCGATAGTGCCAAACCACTGAAGATGTCTTGACTTCTACCGAACTACCAGGAGTCATGTTAGAATAGTGGCGGAAAATTTCGACGATTCTGTCCACCCAGCTCAGGTCGGCTCTATCATCAAAGACAAGCCAATCCTGATTTTCCGGATATTTGTAAAAGAAGCCGTGTTCTGCTACTAGTACAAAGTCGTAGGCGCCAAACCAGTCGAGCATGTCCGCCCGTTTACGGCCGCTGATGATGCAGACATCCAGCCGGGGAGTGTCTGCCAGAATTGAAAAAAGCTCACCGATCTCCTTGTGGGGGTAAGCATCGGTCGGATTTTTTTTAAGTTCGGCCAGTGTGCCGTCGTAATCCAGAAAAAGGACGATGTTTGACGCATCAATTAACTTCTGGGCCCGTTCTATCGTTATCCTCTGTGTGTCCCCGGTACTGATAACGGCCGGCGTTCGCTCTGTCAGGTCGTTAATAAAGGTGTTGGCCCAGTTCAGGGCATCGTAGCTCTCGATCCGCTCTTTCATCGGGGCCAGACGCTTTTGCCGGTCTTCGAGGCTCATGTCCAGGGCCTTGTGGAGGCTGGCAACCATCTGCTTCGTATCGTAGGGGTTGACGATCAGAGCATCGGGCAACTCCTGGGCCGCACCGGCAAATTCGCTTAAAATCAGGACCCCGCTCTTTTCCCCTTGGCAGGCTATGTATTCCTTGGCGACTAAGTTCATACCGTCGATCAAAGGAGTCACCATGCATACGTCGGATAGGGAATAAAGGGCGCAGAGTTGGCTGAAATTGACCGACTGGTTAATGAAATGCACCGGGACGTTTTTGATGGTCGAATACTTGCCGTTAATCTGGCTGACGCGGCCCTGCACCTCCTCGATCAGCGTTTGATAGGCAGCCACATCTTCGCGCGAAGGCACACAAATAAAGATAAAAACGATGCTTTCCTTTTTTGAGCTCTTCGACAGGAACTGCTCAACGGCATCCAGGCGTCTGGGGATGCCTTTGGTATAATCCAGTCGTTCCACGCTCAGAATGATTTTCTTGCCGTGATAGGCCTGTCCGTATTCGGTCAGGTATTTAATGTAATTGTCCGAGCGAAGCTCCTGCTCGAACTTGCGGGCGTTGATGCCGATGGGATAAACGCCCAGGGAGGTGATCTGCTGATCGTGGGCAATGGTGTTCATCTCCGATTCCAGGCCCAGAGTCCGCAAGACCGTACTGCGAAAATGCCGGAGGTAGCCAAAGGTCTGAAAACCGATCAAATCCGCCCCCAGCAAGCCCCATAAAAGCGCTTCGCGATTGGGGTGGCACCGAAAAATCTCAGATGAGGGAAAGGGGGTGTGCAAAAAAAAGCCTACTTTCATATCAGGCCGCTGTTCCTTAAGAATGGCCGGCAGCAGCATCAGGTGGTAGTCATGCACCCAAACCAGATCGCCTGGCTCCTGGACCTCCAGCACCGATTGGGCAAAAATATGATTCACTTTACGGTAAGCGTCATACCAGCGATGGTCGTAGCAGGCGTAGGTCGTCATGTAATGGAACAAGGGCCACAGGCTCGAATTGGAATAGCCGTCGTAGTAGTCGGCCGCGTCCTGAGGGTCGAGAAAAATCGGCAGATAGTTAAACTGCTCGCGGATCTCTTTGGTAAGCCTATTCCGTTGGGCGGCATCCTGAACGTTTCCTCCAGCCCATCCGACCCACTTCAAATTCAGGCTATTGCCCAGACTATCCATTGCCGATGCCAGCCCACCGGCAGAACGCTTGATCGTTTCATCGATGGTGATGGGAAGCCGGTTGGATACATTGACAATTGATTTCACAATGTCGAACCCCCTTTATTGAGACAGTCAATTTAACCGTAGGAAGCAACTTTGACCATAACGTAAATCAATCCGTCAGTAAAGGCCGGTTGGTCGGACGTCCGGTCTTGGCCGAAGCGAGGTGAAAAAGAGTGTGAATCAGCTTTCTTCGCAGGTCATCTTTCCGCCCCAGACAAGGATTTACAATAATACCATTACATTCCTTTGAATTGCTTCACCATAGAACAATTCCAGCGCAAGTGCAAAACAGCCGGCCTCGACCTTGTGCGATTAAGGGTTATCAAGAAGTCAAGTGCATGTGGTTTTGAGATTGGAGAACGAAAGTGGTGACACTACCTTTTCCTCTGCTGATGACTGTACAGAACGCAAAGCTCATCGAATCGTTTCCGGAGTCGCCACCAGCAGGTCGCCCTCGACGCGAACCCGCACGGCAAACGGGATGCTGTCGATCTCCAGGGCCACGTCGCGGTCGCGTGGGTCGAAATACGGTCGCTCAGGGTCGTCGAATTTGGCCGAATC
>JBATHN010000370.1:0-1762 GCA_049666885.1 Desulfobacterales bacterium | reverse complement strand
GCCATTTCGTGCAGTCCGCCGCCCCGGACCACGTTGCACGGGTCATGCAGTGTGATCGGCTTGTCGTATTTCTTGACGATTTTAATCCGGCCCGACTTCAGAAGGTCGTAATAAAACTCGATCGCATGCACGATCGGTATCGGTGGCATGCCCCAGCCCAGCCAGCGGTTGCCCATGTCGTAGACCGAGCGGAACGCATGGCCGCATTCTCCCATGACGATGCGCTTGACTTTCAGGCGAAAGGCGGTTTCGAAATGGGTGCGCTTGATACGTCCCATCAGCTCGTTGTCACCGGAGAACATCGCCATGTCGCTGTTGTCCCATCCCATAGTGGCCGGCATGGTCCAGTCGACACCGGCGACGTCCATGATGACGGCCGCCTGATAGATCAACTGGGCCTGAAACTTGGGCTCGGGGGCGATGACCGAGTACATGATGTCGGCCCCTTCCTTTTCCAGGGGAATCCGCAGGGTGGGAATTTCGGCCTGGGCTTCCTCTTCCTGCCACTGGAGGGTGTCCGGCCACTCATCGCCTTTGACCCACATCTGGTTCATGGTCACCGAATGGCTGTGCGCGGTGTCCTGGAGATACAAAGGGGTGACGCCCAGGCGGTGGATGATGCGCCGCACCACGCTCATGATGTAGGCGATGTCGATGCCGAAGGGACAGTACTGGGCGCAGCGTTTGCAAAGGTTGCATTCGGTGTGGGCGATTTCGGCGGCCTGCTTGATGAATCCGGCGTCGACCTTGCCTTTTTTCTTCAGCATTTCCCACATCGTTTGCTTGACCTTGCCCACCGGTGAAAAATGGGGATCGTTGTCGTGGGACAGGTAGTAGTGGCAGGCTTCCGAACACAACCCGCAGTGGATGCAGGTTTCGACATATGTTTTCAGACGGGCACCGGTTTCGCCCTTGATCACGCTGTTGATGACTTTTTCGATTCGTTCGGGGGTCAGCCGCGAAGCACCGACCTCGATCCCTTCGTCGAGGGCCTTTTTTACTTTTTCATTTTCTTTGGCAGGTTCGGTCATGTTTGACTCTCCTGTAAAGTTGGTTTATCGGTAAGGGGCGATGAACGATAGATTATTGCCGGTGAATCCGTTTTTAAATATTACCTATGACCGGCATTTTTTTACCAGTCGCGGGCATGCCTGACCTTGCCGAACTCGGAGCCCATGTAAGCGCGGGTGAAAGGAGAGAGAAGCATGTGGCTCAGCCGGGTAAAGGGCATCGCAACCAGCAGCACTTCTCCGGCCACCACATGCAGGACCATCATCACAGGATAGTCGATCCACTGGTGGTAAGCGATGAAGCCCGTTATAAACGGGGCCGCCACGACGGCCAGGATCACGAAATCGGAGGCGGAGGTGACGAATTTGACTTCCGGTTGGGTCAGGCGTCGCACCAGAAAAAAGACACATCCGATGATGACCACCACGGTAAGGACGTCCGCCCACGCGTCCGGGAGCGCCCACCAGCTGAGGTTCAGGGCCTCGTCCAATAGAATTACATGCGACAGCAGGAATATCGGTGCAATCACGAGAGCAATGTGGAACACGAACGTGACAACGGTGAGAACCGGGTGCCGGCGCCAATTAACCGTTCCGAAGGGGATAATCCAGTGAAAAATCGAGCGCAGGCTATATTTCCAGCTCATGTAAGTGAAGATGAACGGCTCTTTTTCCTTGACGAGCATGAACAATCGGACCAATCGGTAGAGACATCCGCCGAAAAACAGAATAAAAGCCAGCCATGCCAGAGG
>JBATHN010000369.1:0-6624 GCA_049666885.1 Desulfobacterales bacterium | reverse complement strand
ACCAGGTTCATGGGCGGGCTGCCGATGAAGCCGGCGACGAAAGTGTTGCTGGGCTTGCGGAAGACCTCCAGGGGGGCACCCACCTGTTCGAGGTAGCCGTCGCGCATGACCACAATGCGGTCGGCCAGGGTCATGGCCTCCACCTGGTCGTGGGTCACGTAGATAATGGTCGACTTGACTTTCTGGTGAAGCCGCTTGATCTCTATGCGCATCTGGGTGCGCAGCTTGGCGTCCAGGTTTGACAGGGGTTCGTCGAAAAGAAAGACTTTGGGGTTTCGGACGATAGCCCGCCCCATGGCGACCCGTTGGCGCTGGCCGCCGGAGAGCTCGTGGGGACGGCGCGCTAAAAAGTCCTGCAAACCTAAAATTCGGGCAGCCGCTTGCACCCGTTCGTCGATATCTTTTTTGGGGACTTTGCGCAACTTCAATCCGAAGGACATATTTTCGAAGACGCTCATGTGGGGGTAGAGCGCGTAGTTCTGAAATACCATGGCCACCCCCCGGTCTTTGGGCGCGATACCGTTGACCAGGCGATCGCCGATCAGGATGTCGCCGGCGCTGATCACCTCCAGGCCGGCGACCATGCGCAGCACGGTCGATTTGCCGCAACCCGACGGCCCCACCAGCACTACGAACTGCCGGTCGGCAATGTCCAGAGAGATGCCGTGAACGACCTCCACCTTCCCGAAGCGTTTGACCACATTTTTCAAGACCACAGATGCCATTAGCGCGTTTGCCCTCTCTCCCTATACGCCGAACACGACAGCGGCAATGCATAAGACCGGCGTCTGATTACGTGAACTCTTTGCAAGCCTCCGACAATTCAACAGATCAACCGGCTCAAGTCAAGAACTAAACATTCACGGCCCTGGGGCCACCAATGTGCATGAAAACAATGCGTCGGAGCCCAGATGAGCGGTTGCGAACAGCGGCTGACTGTCTGAGCCGGTTACGGGACCTTGGGCCGGACCCCATGACCAAGCTGCATGGACGGCATGCCCGCCGAGATTCATTCGCCCATTTTTTAAAGATGGGCCGGGTCCGGTCTTAGGCCCCCGTTGGCGGCGAGTTTCAGCCGCGACGCGCAACCGCTTATCCGGGCGGAGGCGCCTACCTTATTTTCGTACTAAAGAGGGACGTTACGAAAGCGGGCCCCGAGGCCGGAAGCCATTTATTGCTTGACTCGCTGGTACGGTTTTCTGTAAATCTTCCTGTTGTGAGTATTTGCTCGCGCCCACCCACACCATCACCGGCAGCCCAATAGGTTATGGGCTCGGCGGCGGCCATTACCCTGCCAGGTCAAGGAAGTCGGGAAATCATGCGGCGAGGCAATTGAACGCACTTAGGTTCCCGGTTCCAGGTTCAACGTTCAGGGTTGAGATTTGAATAGTGTAATTTGGTGTTTATTTGTATTTTGGTGCTTGTATTTTGGTATTTGGCAGTCTCTAAGGCGGGAGTCTGAGGATAAAAAACCTTTTGTGGATCGACACGACCTAAACATTCAAATGGAGAGGAGGACAGGTTATGAACAGGCGGATAGCGATCATTATGATGGTGGCGGTTACTCTGACCGTTTTTCTGACGGGACAGGTGATGGCCGAGCCGATCGAAATCCAGTGGTGGCACGCCATGCGGACGGCCAGGGGCGAAACGGTCAAGAAACTCGCGGCCGCCTTCAACGCATCGCAGAAGGATTTCGTCGTCATCGAGACCAACAAGGGCAATTACGATGAAACCGTCAACGCCGGTGTCGCGGCCTACCGCGCCAAGAAACAGCCCCACATTCTCCAATCCTTCGAGGTCGGCACCCAAACCATGATGTTGTCCGGTGCCATCTACCCGGTCTACAAGCTGATGGCGGATCAGGGATACAAGGTCGACTGGAAACTCTACCTTCAGCCCGTGCTGTCATACTACGTGGACGACAAGGGCAACCTGCTGTCGATGCCCTTCAACTCCTCCACCCCGGTGATGTATTACAACAAGGACCAGTTCAAGCAAGCCGGCATCGCGCCGCTTTCCAAAACCGAGCCGATCACCTGGGATCAATTGGGTGAACTGACGGCCAAACTGGTCGCATCAGGCGCCAAAAAGGGGATGGCCACCGCGTGGCCGTCCTGGGTGCAGATCGAAAACTACAGCGCCATTCACAACCTGCCCTTCGCCACCAAGGCCAACGGCTACGAGGGTCTCGACTGCGAGCTGACCATCAACAATCCCCAGGTGGTGAACCACATCGCCCTGCTGAAGTCCTGGATGGCCGACAACCGGTTCTCTTACGAGGGTCAGAAGTACCAGGGACCCGAGGCGGCTTTCTTTTCACAGGATATTGCCATCCTGATGGATTCCATCAGCGCCATCGGCGCCATCAAACAGAACGCCAAGTTTGATTGGGATGCGGCACCGCTGCCGGTAGAAGCCTCCATGAAGAACCCCCAGAACAGCATCATCGGCGGAGCCTCCCTGTGGGTGATGAAGGGTTTGCCCAAGAAGGATTACAAGGGTGTGGCCGCGTTTCTCCACTTCCTGGCACAAAACGACATGCAGGAGTTGTGGCACATCGAAACCGGCTACCTGCCCATCACCATTTCGGCCTATGAATCCCTCAAGGCCAAGGGTTTCTACAAGGAATACCCCTACCAGGAAGTGGGCATCCAGCAGATGACACGCCGGAATCCCACCAAGAATTCCCGGGGCTTGCGGCTGGGATACTTCATCCAGATCCGCAACATCATCAACGAGGAACTCGAGCTGGTCTGGAACGGCAGCAAGACACCCCAGCAGGCCCTGGACACTGCCGTCCAGCGCAGCAACGCAGAATTGCGGAAGTTCGAAAAAACCTATAAGAAATAGCAAAAGCCCACAGGCAGCTTGATGACGATCGGCCGGTTTCCCGGCACGGGTGGCCCCCCAACCCGTGTCGGAGACCGTGCGGTCGGGTCGGGTGTGCCGTTTCCCTGAACCCGGCCTGCGTTCTCGAACCAAACACTCATGGCCCTGGCCGCCACGGGGCATGAAAATTATGGCTTCTTCCGTTTCAGCGTCCCGTCATGCCATCGATGAGAGCCGGCTGTGGCTTCGGTTGAAGCAGGCGCAGCTGTTTGAGGCGATTAGCGGACCTTGCCCCATCGCCCACAAACACACACGATGACCGCTTCCGAAGCTTTCAACCGGTACCGGCCTTTCTTTCAAAACCGGGCCGGCGATGGGGTTAGATCCGCTTGACGCCGAGTTCTGCGCCGTATGAAACCGAAGCCGCAGCCGGCGGTGTACTGCACCACGGGTGCTGGAAACAAAAGTACGCAAAGCCTTATATAGCCAAGTGTTATGTTCGTATTAAACGCTCATGGCCCTACCCGCCACGGTGCGTGAAAATGGTGCGCCGGAGCCCGGATGAGCGGTTGAGAACAGGGGCTGACTGTCTGAATAAATAAATTCGTCATCGAATTTATGAACCGATGGACTGAGCTTCACTCCATTTCCAGGTTCCTATGATCAAGCGATCCCATTTCACATCCAGACTCCTGGCTTACCTGCTGATCACGCCCCAGATCCTGGTGACACTGACGTTTTTTTACTGGCCGGCCGCCCAGGGCCTGCTCCAATCGGTGATGCTCAGCGACCCTTTCGGCCAGCGCAGCCGGTTCGTCTGGCTCGATAATTTCATCGACATTTTTACCGATCCACTCTATCTGAAGTCCGTCGGCATCACCCTGGTCTTCAGCTTCGCCGTCGCCGTCCTCGCCATCCTGACCGGGCTGCTGATCGCCACCATGGCCAACCGGGCGCTGATCGCCAAGGCGCCGATCCGCACGCTGCTGATCTGGCCCTATGCCGTGGCCCCGGCGATTTCGGGCATCCTGTGGCTGTTCTTGCTGCACCCTTCCTTCGGTGTGATCGCCATTTTCATCAAGCGCCGCCTCGGCATCGACTGGAATCCCGTGTTGAACAGCAACGATGCCTTCATTATGGTGGTGCTGGCCAGTGCCTGGAAGCAAATCAGCTACAATTTCGTCTTCTTCATGGCCGGTCTGCAGGCCGTTCCCCACTCCCTGATCGAGGCCGCCGCCATGGACGGCGCCGGGCCTTTTCGGCGCTTCTGGGCGATCACCCTGCCGCTGCTCTCACCGACCTTGTTTTTTCTCATGGTCATGAATGTGATTTACGCTTTTTTCGAAACCTTCGGTGTGATCCATACGGTGACCCAGGGCGGACCCGGCGGCGCCACCACCACGCTGGTGTACAAAGTCTACCAGGATGGCTTCATCGGTTTGAATCTGGGCTCTTCCGCGGCCCAGTCGGTGGTATTAATGGCGCTGATTGTCATCATTACGGTGCTGCAGTTCAAATTCGTGGAACGCAAGGTTCAGTACACGGTGTAAACCAATGGTTGAGCGTACCCCGATTCTCGACACGTTGACGTATGTATTTCTGATGCTGGGGATCTGCATCGTCGGCTTTCCGATTTTCTACACTATCGTGGCGGCCACCCTGCCCCTGGATGAAGTGTCCAAGATACCGATGCCGCTGATGCCCGGCGACCAGTTCTGGGTCAACGTCAAGGCGGCCTGGGCGCAGGGCAACCTGGGCCGTCAGTTGTTCAACTCCTTCATCATGGCATCGGGGATTACGCTCGGAAAGATCGTGGTCTCGATGCTGGGTGCCTTTTCCATCGTCTACTTCGACTATCGCTTTCGCAAAATCGCCTTTGCCACCGTCTTCTGCACCCTGATGCTCCCCGTCGAGGTGCGCATCCTGCCCACCTATGAGATCGCCGCCAACCTTTTCGGCCCTCTGCAGTGGCTGGTGGACGCGCTGCACCTCAACACGCTTCTCCAGTGGTGGGCGGGCAACGATGTCGAGATCCAGCTGGAATGGAGCCTGCTGGACAGTTACACCGGCCTGATTCTCCCCTTGGTGGCCTCGGCGACCTGCACTTTTTTATTTCGCCAGTTTTTCTTGACCGTGCCGGAAGAATTGTGCGAGGCGGCCAAGCTGGACGGCGCCTCGGCCATGATGTTTTTCCGCAAAATTCTTCTGCCCCTCTCCAAGACCAACATCGCCGCCCTGGTGGTGATCGAATTCGTATACGGCTGGAACCAGTACCTCTGGCCGCTGCTGATCACCACCGATCCGGACATGACCACCGCGGTCATCGGTCTGCAGGAGCTGATTCCGCAAATCGATGACGTTCCCAAGTGGAATGTGGCCTTGGCCGGTGCCCTGCTGGTGATGCTGCCGCCCATCCTGGTCGTGTTGAGCATGCAACGCTGGTTTGTCAAGGGATTGGTGGAAAGGGAAAAGTAGCTGAATCCCCGGTTAAATGTAATCGACGCATCAGGCGAAGCGGGTGATGAGCGCCTCCAGGTAACGGGATTTGAGCTGATCGGCGGCCAGGGCCTTTTTTAACGGCGGCAGGCGCAGGATGACACCAAAAACCGCGGCAAGCGCGCGATGATGCCAGAGCATCCGATTGTCGAAAATAAGATCCTGCAGTTTGCCGCGTTCGAGCGCCAGGACCACCGCGCGGTGGGCGCCGTTCAGTGGGGTAAGCACCCGCCGGGGCCTGGATTCGAGCCGCAGGCTGCCGGTTCGGTTGCAGACCCGAACGCACAGGCCGCAACCGAGGCAGCGCGCCTCATCGAGCCGGGCGATCTTTTTCCGGGCGCTGTGCGGATCGTTGGCCGACACTAAAACCATCGCCTCCACCGGGCATATGGCAACGCATTTGCCGCAGCCGTTGCACGTTTTCTCGTCGATGGCCGGGATGAAATTGGTGGTTTGGATCGGGTGCATGACGGCAAAGCGCCGCGCTGCGATCATCGCCTCACAGCAACACCCGCAGCAGTTGCAGAGGAAGTTGACACGCTCCCGGACGTTTTCGCCGAACTGGACCAGGTTATTCTCGTAGGCTTCGGCCAAAAGCGCCGTCCCTTCGGAGACATCAACCGCCCGGGCGTGACCATGGCGAATCAGGGATTCGGCCGTGGTGTTGAAGGTCATGCAGATATTCAAGGGGGCTTCGCAAGCCCGACCGACGTGCATCATCTTGTGACGGCAGTAGCATATGCTGATCCCCCGGCAGGACGCGCCTTTGATGACTTCACTGGCCCGCTCGTAGTCGAGCACGAAGAGGGCGTTTTCGCTCGACAACACAGGTTCGTGCACGAAGGCGCGTCCCAATTGAGTTTCGCCGCGGGTGAACAGCTCGCGAATGAAGTCCTCTTCGACGTTCAAATACTGAAAGAACAGCTCGCTGAGCAGCTTTTGGTCGATGTCGTCGCGGACCCTCATGAGAGAAAATTCAAAGAACCCGGCCATCGGCGGCGGCAGCACATAGTGCGTCTCGTCGCTTTGCTCGAAGTCGACCAGAAGCGCCCGTGCGGCCAGTTGGTCGAGAATTTCGCGCGCACTTTTTCCATCCATCTTCCAGACAGCCGCCGCCTTGCCGGCGGTAAACGGCCGGATCGGCAACAGAGCAACCAGTTCGGCTTCCCTTTCTCTGAAAAGGATTTTCAATATTTGGAACAATAGATCCGTCGGAGGCGCCCCCTGCGGAAAACGGTTCAACCGCTCGGAGAGTCGCTTGTAGGCAGAGCCTGAGGTGAAATGGGCCATAGTCGT
>JBATHN010000368.1:0-3234 GCA_049666885.1 Desulfobacterales bacterium | reverse complement strand
GATCCAGAGCCTGATTTTTTTCAGAGCCCATCTTTTGTTCCGCGACTTCCGTGTCGTGTGCAGTCTGTGCGCACAGCCAATACCTGTTTGAATAGGCCGAAAAATTACACAACCGTAGATTGGTGTCTGTTGTGATGGATCGTTTGCCCGCAACAATTTCGCCAATGCGTTTTGTTGGTACACCGATTTCCCTGGCCAAGCGATATTGGCTCATTCCCATTGACTTGAGATGCTCTTTAAGTAGGAGTTCACCGGGAGTTACAGGTTTAAGTTTGCTCATGACTCATTCACCTCAGTGGTAATTCACAATTTCAACATCTTCTTCTCCCGCTTGGGTCTAAAAGAACCTATTGAAAAATTTAAAGGGTTCCATTACTGTCCATGGTGAAGGTTCGAAAAACAGCACGAACCCGATTGAATGGTGTCTTGTTGATCGGCTTCGACGCCCGGCTTTTATCTTTTTCGCTTACGACCTGAACGGAGGGTATCCATGAGAAAGTCATTGTGTACGAAAATTGCCGTTTGTTTGTACTTTTTGATCACGACACTGGCCGCCGCTGCAGACAGTCCAGTGACGAAAGAGCAGGCCGAACCGACCAAAGAGCAGACCATCAATTATATTCTGGCACGGATTAACGAAGTGCAATTAAAAGACGGCACCGGCTCGGTCCGGTCGAAATCGAAAACGGTCAAATTGATTGTTAAGCACTTTCAATATGCAACCATTGAGGATTGCCTCCTCACCGTCAGGGAAACCAGGATGGAGAATGATGTTTTGATGTTGGAAAAGACATTGAAAGTGCCGCTTGCCCAGCTGAATCCAGCGGATGTGAAGGCTGACGCTCAACGGGTATTTCTGATAACCGCAAACGACGGCGCTTTTGTCGATCAAACGGTCAAATCGCGCCGAAACGCGAAGGCTGAATCGGTTGACCACAAGATGACCGATAACGTGCCGGTCAATTTTGCAATGGGCCAGGGCGAAAAGCTTGCGCGCGCCTTTTCCCACCTCATTAAACTGTGCGGAGGACAGAAAGATTTGTTTTAAGTCAAGGGTACGGACACTATTTAAGAATTGACCGGGCCACAATTGTCTTCTCGATTTCCTTGGTGCCCTCATAGATCTCGAGGATTTTGGCATCCCGGTAGAGCCGCTGCACTTTGTATTCATCGATGTACCCATATCCGCCGTGCAGCTGCAACGCCTCGTCTGCGCAGTCCACGGCCACCTTGCCCGAAAACCATTTGGCCATCGCCACCAGGCCGTGATCCGGCTTTCCCTGGTCGGCCAGCCAGGCGGCCTCATAGTAGAGATTGCGGGCGGCGCGGATGCGGGTGGCCATTTCGGCCAGTTTGAACTGGGTCACCTGAAATGCGGCCAGCGGTTGACCGAATTGGCAGCGTCCCTTAGCATGGCGGACGGCTTCTTCAAGCGCACCGCGGGCCAGCCCCACCGCCTGCGCACAGACGTGCAGCCGCGTGCGATTGAAAAACTCCATCAGGTGGTAAAATCCTTGCCCCTGCTCGCCGACCAGGCTTTCAGACGGCACGCGCACGTCCTTTAGGACCAGTTCGGCCGTGTCCGACGCCCGGATACCCAGCTTTCCCCTGATCTTCACGGCCTTGAATCCCGGGGTGTTGGTCGGCACCAGTAGGAAGCTGTGACGCCGGTGCGGCGATTCGTTTTCCGGTTCCGTTCGGCAGAAAATGAGCATGTAAGCGGCCACGGTACCGTTGGTGGCAAACATCTTGGAACCGTTGATGACCCAGTCATCGCCGGTATTGACGGCCGTGGTGACGGCGCCGGTGACGTCACAGCCGGCATCCGGTTCGGTGATGGCCGTGCCCATGATGGCCTCGCCGGCCACCAGTCGGGGGAGAAGCAGCTGTTTTTGTTCTTCCGTGCCAACCATCTGCAACAGTTCGGAACCAAAGGTCGTGGCCAAAATCGCGCTGCCGATACCCGGGTCGACCGCCCAGAACTCCTCGTTCAACAGACAGTGTTCGAAGAAGCCGTAGCCGGCCCCGCCGTATTTCTCGTCGATGAAGATGCCGACAAAACCCAGATCACAGGCCTTTTTCCAGATGGCATAGTCGAATTTCTCTTCGCGGTCGAATTCTACCGCACGGCCGGGGAATTCACCCAGTGCGAATTTGCGGGCCGCCTTGACGATGTCCTGCTGTTCTTTGGTGAGATTGAAATCCATGACGAACTCCTTGTGTTGCCTCGGTTGAGCCCGTTGAGCCGGTTGGGTTGGTTTTGTCAGTTAAAGGATATAATCGATTTTATCGAGTAAAGGCTCATGGCCCTAAAGCCTCCATTGGTTCCGGGTTCTGAGTTTCGAGTTTCAAGTTTCAAATTTCAAGTTTCTATCCTCAGCCTTCCTTGCGGCGCTGTTCCTCGTCCCGGATTTCGCGGCGCAGGAGTTTGCCGACTTTCGACTTGGGCAGCATGTCCCGGAACTCGATGTACTGCGGCACTTTGTAAGAGACGAGCACCTTGCGGCACCACTTGGTCAGCTCGTAGCCGGTGATGCCTTTGGTGTCTGCTTTCAAAACCACGTAGGCCTTGATCCGTTCGCCCATTATGTCGTCCGGCACACCGACCACGCACGCGCTGATGACTGCCGGATGTTCCTGGAGCACCGATTCGATCTCGGAGGCCGACACGCGGTAGCCCTTGTGCTTGATGGTGTCGACGGTTCGATCTACGAAATAGAGATTGCCATCCGCATCCATGCGCATGATGTCGGCCGTGCGGTACCAGAGGTGCCCGTCGATTTCGACAAAAGCCGACCGGGTCTCCTCCGGTTTGTTGATGTAGGCGGTGACCATTTGGGGTGAGGATACGAGCAGTTCACCCGGTTCGCCCGGCTGCACCGGCTCCAAGGCGGCCGGGTCGACGATTTTTACTTCCTTGCTGGCCACGATGCGGCCGACGCTGCGGGAAGGGTTGTCGATCGTCACCGGGCACATGGCGACACCGCCGCAGGTTTCGGTAGCACCGTAACCCTGGTAGATCGGTTTGCCGAAGGTGTCTTTCCAGCGGTTGCCGACCTCCACCGGCAGGACGTCACCGGCGCTGTACCAGTAGTCGACGGAGCCAAGGTCATACTGGCCGAGGCGGTCGTGCTCCAGAATCATCCGGTAAAGCGCCGGAACGCCGATCATCGATCGGGCTCTGAATCGCTGAATCGCATCGAAGGCGGCATCGAGATTGATCCGCGGCTGGAC
>JBATHN010000367.1:0-6258 GCA_049666885.1 Desulfobacterales bacterium | reverse complement strand
AACAAAGTCATGTCTGGAATCTGAAATGAACGACATTACCCGCAAGGTCATCGACAATCTGACTCGGATCAACGCTATCCCCCGCTGTTCGAAAAAAGAGGAAAAAATTGCCCGCTGGTTTGTTGATTGGGCCGCAAAACGTCGCTATCCGACCCGCCGCGACGAAGCCGGCAACCTGTGCATCAAGGTGCCGGCCACCGCCGGACACGAAGCCGCCCCGACTGTTATTCTCCAGGGTCACATGGACATGGTCTGCGAAAAGACCCCCGATTCACGGCATGACTTCGACAGCGACCCGATTCGCCTGGTAAGGAACGGGGACTGGATCTCTGCCGATCGGACCACCCTGGGCGCCGACAACGGCATCGCACTGGCGCTGGCCTTAACGCTGGCGGAGGAACCCGCTGTCGTCCACCCGCCCCTGGAACTGCTGTTCACTGTGGATGAGGAATCGGGCCTGCTCGGCGCCAAAAATTTCGACCCCGGTTTGGTCGATGGCCGCATCCTGCTCAACATCGACTCCGAAGAGGAAGGGGTCTTTACGATCGGATGCGCCGGGGGACAGGAGACCCGCATCCGTTTGAGCCTGCAGCGCACGGCCGCACCCTTAGACCACCATTACCTTGACCTGACCATCAGCGGCTTGCGGGGCGGGCACTCGGGCATCGACATCCACAAACCGCGGGCCAGCGCCAACGTCAAAATCGCCCGCGTGCTACAGGCGATATCCCATGTGACGCCGATCGGTATCGTGTCCTTGAAAGGGGGAACCGTTCACAATGCCATCGCCCGTGACGCCGCGGCCCGAATCAGCTGCGCTCCGCAACAGCTTGAGAGGGTGCAGCGGGTGGTGGCTGAGTGCCGGAAAACCTTTGCGAACGAATACGGCGCCGGCGAACCGCAGCTGGACATTCGACTGAATGAGGCTGCAACCCAAACAGCCGGCGACGGTGCCCTGACCGCCGCCGCCACGCACAAGGCGATCGCTCTGCTCCTCGCGCTACCCCATGGCGTAACCCGAATGTCGGCCGATATCGAAGGGCTGGTGGAAACCTCCAACAACCTGGCAACTGTCGCGCTGTTGGGTACCTACCTCGAGATCCTTTCAAGCCAGCGCAGCGCCGTGATGACCCGGCTGGCGGAAATCACGGCGCGCATTCACGCGGTTGCGGATTTGGCCGGTGCTGCTGCCACCGACGAAAACAGCTATCCAGCTTGGGAACCCAGCCTCGACTCTTTGCTGCTCCAGCGGTGCAAAGCGGTCTACCGGGACCGGTTCGAAAGGGATCCCGTGGTGCAAACAATCCACGCCGGCCTCGAGTGCGGACTCATCGGGGCCAGGAAACCGGGAATGGACATGATTTCCTTCGGCCCGACGATCGAAAATCCGCACTCGCCGGATGAAAAGCTGTTTGTTCCCTCCGTTGTCCGGATTTGGGATTTTATCGTGCACCTGTTTGCGTCTTACACTTCATAAAATTTCGCCGGCAAAACGGCTGCCATTCGAAAATCCCCTTGAATTCTATCCGCAGTTCCCTTAATTATGAGTCAGTGCTCATATTGTCAGCTGCGAATCCCTCAAAAAGCGGTCAATCCGGCCGCGTCTGTTTACAACCCTTGAATGAAAGGAGGCACCATGAGCGAGGAAATGGAAGTCGGCTGTGCCCGTCCTACCGGAGGTCCGGTCGGCGAATCGGTCGAGGAGCAAAAACACGAAACGGTGTCATTAAAAAAGGAGGTAAAGGCAATGATAAAAGTCGGTAAAAAAGCACCTGATTTTTCGGCCCCCGGCTACCACAAGGGCAAGTTCATATCGATGCGGCTGTCCGAATACCTCGGAAAATGGGTGCTGCTCTGCTTTTACCCCGGAGATTTTACCTTTGTCTGAGCCACGGAAATTTCGGCAGTTGCCGAAAAATACGGCGAATTTCAAAAATTGGGCGTCGAAATCCTCTCCATGAGCATCGACAGCGTCTTTGTTCACAAGATGTGGAACGACAATGAACTCTCCAAGATGGTCAAAAACGGCGTTCCTTTCCCGATGCTGTCCGACGCCGGCGGCCGCGTCGGGACGGCCTACGGCATCTACGACGAGGATGCCGGGGTGGAAACCCGGGGCCGGTTCATCATCGATCCGGAAGGGGTGGTCCAGGGCTACGAAGTCTTGACGCCGCCGGTCGGACGAAACGTCAAGGAGTCCTTACGGCAGGTGCAGGCGTTTCAGCTGGTTCGGGAAAGCAAGGGCAAAGAGGCCACACCCTCAGGGTGGAAACCGGGCAAACTCACCTTGAAACCCGGGCCGGACCTGGTCGGGAAAGTCTGGGAAGTGTGGAAAACGGAGATGGCATTCGACTAGCCGGGCAATGGCGCACTGCGTCATCTTACTTAAAGGGCCGGCACCCTGGACTTGAATCCCGGCGGAATCGCCAATTGTAAAATCAAGGGCTTGGACAAAAATCTAAGCCCTTTTTTGTGTCTGAAAAAATTTGATGCTGCCGTAAGCCAGTTTGGTCTTATGTTCTTCAATGAACGCTTTCTATCTATTAATCCTTTTGAATGGTCCCGCTCGATGGATGGACTGTATGCTATGATCAATCGCCTTACCTATGATGCAAAGAAAACGGGCCGCTACCAGGTTCCGCTATCTGTAAAACACGACCTGATGAATCATTGCATCTCTCTTCCTTGAACTTGCAGAAAATGGCGATTTCTGAATCGGAAACTAATTAGTGCCCTAAATGAAACTGCGGATGGGTACTATCTCGATTGACAAGCGGTCCTAAAATGGTTTAGACGGGGTCGATCCGGATAGACTTCTTTCAGATACGAAACGCCAGACCAAAAGATAAGAAAGGATCGAAAAACATGAAAAGAGACAGTTCCTCTATTGCAAACGTCTTACTGGTAGCGACCACACTGGCCGCCGTTTATCTGTTGTTCGTTCTGGTCTTTCGTGCCCCCGGTGTCCAGGTGACGAGTTCCGTGCAGGCCCCAACCATTTCCCCGGTGAGTAAAAAAGTCGCTGACCATGCGACCAAAGCGCATCCGGCCGCAGTCGGTGAAGCAGCCGAAAAACACGCCCAAAAACCGAATCCCGATGAAGTGCTGCAGATGTTAAAAGAAGGAAACGAACGTTTTTACACCGGCAAGGCGGTCCACCCCCACACAGATGCCGCCCGCCTTGCTTTGGCAGGCAAGGAAAACCAGGGAAAGTACGCTTACGCAACGGTGATATCCTGCTCGGACTCGCGTGTGCCGGTCGAACGGATCTTTGACGCCGGGATCATGGACTTGTTCGTCATTCGGGTCGCGGGCAACGTGGTCGATACCAATGAAGCCGGATCCATCGAGTACGGCTTGGCCCACGTCGATTGCCCGGTGCTCGTCGTGTTGGGCCACACGCAATGCGGCGCCGTAACGGCGGTTACCCAGGGGCTGCAAGGCAAAGGGCATGCACTGGAGATCAATATCCCCCCCTTGGTGGACAGTATTATCCCGGCGGTCAAACGCGCCATGAAGAAGGAAAAAAACGTCTCTGGAGATGCGATCATTCCCTATGCCATCGAAGAGAACGTGTGGCAGGGTGTCGAAGACCTATTCATGAAAAGTCCGGCGGCACGTAAGCGTGTAAAAGAAGGCAAGGCCAAAGTCGTGGGTGCTATCTATGACGTCGGGACCGGGAAAGTCAAATGGCTCGCCATCGAAAAGGTCGAAGAAATTTTGAAACAGGTGGAGGCGTCACCGGACAAGGAAACACAGGAGTTTGCTGCCGAGTGAAATGTTGAGGCCATCGGGGAGTTTGCGTAAATCTCAAAGCCGAAGAAGTGATCAACGACTGCAACGTGCAAACTCTCATTTTAGGGTATTAAAAGAAAGAGCAGAACGCCATGATGCAATCAGCGGGTCAGGCACTGGACGTGGACCGGCTCTTTACAGGCGGGTTATAAAAATTCTATTTTTTCACTCGCCGATTTCACGACAAAAATTCGTTCGTTGTTACTTTTCGTTTCAGCAGGGGTAATATAAAACCCCTGGCGATCGGGCGAGTATCCCGTGGTGTAACCGATGATCATCTCGCCGTCTAAAAATTTTACGCTTATCTTTCGGCCGGCGCCGCTGATGTCGTCTTCATAGGATTCAACATGATCTTTGTTTCCGGCGAAATCTTTGACAAAAAAAATGGCCTTTAATTGGTCCACCTCGACGGTCTGGATATCACCACTCTCGGTTTCCAGGTGAAACTGGTTTTTGTTGGGTAGAAAATCGCTGGTGTTTCCTTTGAGAATCGAGCCGTTTTTGAACCTGGCCACCACCTTGTTTTTTCCCATCGCATCCCCCTCGTTTTGTTCCAGCTGGTTCTGATGAGTTATCGTTTATAAACGGCCTTTTTCCGCAATTCCCCGCCTGCTTCGGGACAGATCGGCGTCAATCACGCCGCAGACGCTATTTAACTGCGTACAGGTCTACGGAATTGCTGGCACGGCGTAAAAGAGCGACTCTCCGCGCCATGTTGCTGACCTGTCACATCCTCAGCGTGATTTCCCTGAATGTGCGGAAATCTGACCGTTTCTATAAACGGTCATTGTCAATTATGTTACCACAAAACGCAACAAATTAAAATCACTATATCTTTTACGCATAGAGGGTGGCGTGAAAGAATAAGAATCTGCTGTTACGATATCGACCGGTAGTTATGTTCGGCTATCGACCGACGGCATCGTTGAGGGAAACAACAAAGAATGGTAAAATTGACATATAGTGTCCTTTCAGAAATGGTAGATTGCGGTCTTGGCCAAGGCCGCAGCGATTCTGCAACCGCCCCGCAATGATGCCGGGATCTGCGACAGGCGTAGCAGGGCTAAGTCGAGGATTGCAAAGAGTGAGAACACCGACCAGGGCCGAAAGAAGCCGTTTATTGATGGGCACTCGATAGAAAATGCAGTCGCTTTGCATGATGGAGGAAAAATGGCCAAATACTTCGGTTACACGCTGTGCATCCTTGTCGCATTATTCTTTTTCGAATGGTTTCAAATAATCGACATACCTTTTGTGGACATTCCCGATTTTACAAGCGGCAAAAAGGTGCTTATCGAGAAATCGGAAGGTTCGTTAAATCAGCGACTCGGCGACTGAAAAGCCATAAGAAAACACGGTCGCCCGAACGGCGCAGCGTTAGGAACATCGTAAAGTTCGCACGCCGTCTTAAAGAACTGATCGGCACTGGTCAGGGCGTGACGCTGGTGTAGAGCCGGTCATCGCTTCTAATGATAATTTTTTTCTTCAAAAAATCGGCAACGATGATGTCGCAATCCGACAGCTTCTGGATCAGGTGGTTACCGCCGATGTGGTCGCAATGGCAGTGGGTGGCGTAAATGGTGTGCACGGAGGAGATATCGATACCGAGATGGATAAAAATACGCTGTGTCTCTTCGAAGCTGGCCCTGTAGCCGGTGTCTATCAAAACCGGTGGACGGCCGCGGTAAACAAAATGGTTGGCGTTCAGATACCCCCGCTCGACAAAAAACAGATCCTCCAGGATCTCTGTGACCTTTTCATCCATGGTGACAAATAAGTGGCCGGATCGACCCCGGCCTTAAAATTTCGGTTCTGCCGGGTTCAGCGTACTTCTGTTTCCGACAACAAGTGGGCCGCCGGGGTTGCTTTTTTCTCATGCAGCGCAGACGTCGTCGTCAAGCGGGCCTATCCCCAGCGGTTTACGGACGGCTTAAAACGGAATGGTGTCCTCGACGATAAAAGCGGCGCTGCGCACGGCGATGCTGCCTTTTTTAACCCAGATCCGCACCATCAACACCGCATCGCCATCCAGGCTGACGACATTCGGCAACTCCTCGATGTAAGAGATATTATTTTTCATGAATTCACAGTAGATCGTATTGGAGCTGCAAGGGTCTAACACCAAAATCACACGGTGGTCGTCGTACGGATGCTTTTGCGGTGATCCGGTAAAGGCAACGTGTGTTTTTCTCAATTCCTTTGGATTTTTCGGACGCTTGTAGGCCTGGATTTCAAATTTTTCGGCGGCCTTCAGAAAATTTGAAACGACCATGGTAATGCCTCCTCGATGATCGGGTTAAAATAACCAACGGTCCCCTGCACTCATCCGCCGATCAGGTTTCGCCTTCCGGGAGCAGATCCCGCAGGGCCTGCTCGTCGACGATACCGAGTTTGCGCGCCACTTTCGGCTTGAGAAGGGCGAAAATGCCTCTTGCTTCGGCACACACGTCGTCTTCCGGGCCG
>JBATHN010000366.1:0-1968 GCA_049666885.1 Desulfobacterales bacterium | reverse complement strand
GATTGAAGCGATATAGGTTCAAAGGTTCACCGTTCCCCGTTCAGGGTTGAAGGATTGAAGCGATATAGGTTCAAAGGTTCACCGTTCCCCGTTCAGCTCAGCCACTGGCCGCTTTTCAGGCCAGCGGCTAGGCCTGAACCTGGAACCGATCCGTTCAGGCTGGTATTTGCGATTTGGAATTTTTCACCGAAACTAAAAAGTTTCTTCAACGATCAAACTGGGTACCCCGCCAGCCAGCGACAGGGCTGAACCCTTATATGAAACTACGCCAAAATGGCACGGTTTCTCTCTCGATCAAACTGGGCGCCCCGCCGTCCAGCTGCAGGGCTGAACCCTGAACCGCTCAACCTACATTTTATGGATGGACATCCACCGGCCGGCGTGTTAAAAATCGCGGCTTTGTTCGGGGGGGAGAGGTTACACGCATGCTTGTTTATTGCAAGCTATTGATGACCGCTTTTTTCTGGGGTGGTACGTTTATCGCCGGCCGGGCCCTTGCCGGTCATGTGGCGCCCTTTTCAGCGGCCTTTCTCCGCTTCGCCGTCGCTTCGGTGTTTCTGCTCCTGTTTTTGCTGAAAATCGAAGGGCGGATACCCGGACTTCGCAAGAAACAGGTGGCGCCGATTCTGGTGCTGGGAATGACAGGGGTCTTTGCCTACAATTTTTTCTTTTTCAAGGGTCTGCAGTTCATCGAGGCCGGTCGGGCCGCCGTGATCATCGCCAACAATCCCATATTTATTGCGCTGCTCTCGGCCTTGCTGTTCAAAGAGCGGTTGAACCGGGTCCAGTTAGCGGGCATCTTGCTGTCGGTTGCCGGGGCGGTCTATGTCGTCACACGCGGCCACCCGCTGCAGCTCATGTCCGGCGGCTTCGGTCCCGGCGAACTGCTCATCTTCGGTTGCGTGCTGAGCTGGGTGACGTTTTCTCTGGTGGGCAAGACCGTCCTGAAAACCCTGCCGCCGCTGACCGCCATATTTTATGCGTCGGTGGTCGGTTCGGTCGCTTTATTCCTGCCGGCCTGCAGCGAAGGGCTGCTGACCAACCTCGGCCGTTATCGGGCAGTCGACTGGCTCAGCATCTTTTACCTGGGGTTCTTTGGTACGGTGGCTGGTTTTGTCTGGTACTACGACGGGATACGGCAAATCGGACCCACCAAGGCCGGCCTGTTCATCAACTTCGTTCCCGTGAGTGCGGTTATCCTGGCATTTTTCGTGCTCCGTGAACCGATGACGACCTCCCTGCTGTTAGGGACGCTTCTGGTTGTGACCGGTGTCTTTCTCACCAACCGGCGCACGCCGACAGGGGCGAGCCGACATCCAACCTCCCGACGTCCGGATCACGCCTTCGCAGATTTTTTGAGGAAACTGCGGTGACGACAGGAGGGAATCTAAGACTCATTTTCAAATCATTTGCGGCCTGCGACTCAGTGGCCCTATTCGTAAATAAGGTTGCATCCAATCACCGATACATCCTGCCGCACCATGTTGCTTGGCGCTCGCGTGCGCTTGGTATGTCCGCTTCTTGCGCCTTGCGCTGCGGCCTATCCTTGTCACCTGGGTGCGTCATCGTATTTACGAACAAGACCACTTACGCACTGCAAAAAGTCGCCTCGACTGCTCGGCCAACTTTTGGTATTCGACTACACCGGAGGCAGTGGTATCGACCTTACCGCCGGATGCGTTGTGGTGTAGTAGTCCTGCCAACACACACGGGTGGTCGGGGTGAGTCAGGATGACGGCGCAGGCCGGCCGCTTGTCGCTGACGATGGGCGGATTTTTAGCACTGCGGAAGTCGCGAATGTCCACGAAGAAAGTCACGGTGTTGAACGGACAGTCCACAGAGAAGACATCGGGCCGGGTCAGCCCACCCTAGTGGATTGTCTGCGCCGTCACAGAGATCCTTCAGGCGTTAGCGTCAGAGAATGAATGGCAAACGCCGCCACAGGATTATTCCTACAGGAATTGCATG